>NZ_JAZDCT010000024.1:0-93384 GCF_036324045.1 Pseudomonas carassii
GCCCCCCTGTAGGAGCGGCCTTGCGCCGCGAAAGGGCTGCAAGGCAGCCCCGGCAATCCTGAGGCAGACCCAAGATCCTGGGGCCGCTACGCAGCCCATTCGCGGCACAAGGCCGCTCCTACAGGGATCGCGTGGCGTCTGTCAGCCCCGCGCCAACTCGGCCAGATGCGCCTTGGCCTCTTCGCTCTTGAGCACCAGCACATCGCTTTCCAGCGAGTCCAGCACCACCTCCGCAGTATTGCCGATCAGCGCCCCGGAAATTCCGGTCCGCGCCACGGTACCGACAATGGTCACCACGGCATCGAGCTTCTTCTCGGTATAGGGAATCAACACATCCGCAGGCCCTTCGGCGATATGCAGCCGGTCATCGGTGATATCGAACTCCGCCTGGAACGCCAGGCACGCCTCGCGATAGCGTTTCTCGATGGTCTCGGTGAGCTGGTAGACCGGGTCCGCGGCCGACAGCATGGGCGAGGGATGGGCACTGATCACATGCAGCTCGCCTTTGGCCAGGCTGGCGATGTCATAGCCATGGTCGATGATGCTGGCATGCAGCAGGCGATGGGCTTCGTCCTGGTTGCCGACATCCACGGCCGCGAGGATCTTGCCACCTGTCCATGGCCGCTCGCTCTTGACCATCAGCACCGCGCACGGGCACTCGCGCAGCAGTTTCCAGTCGCTGGGAGTGAGCAGTGCCTTGCGCAGCGGATTGTCCGGCCGGTGCTCCTTGATCACCAGTTCGCAACCTTCGGCTTGCTGTACATGGATGATCGACTTGTGAAGGTTGTCCTTCCAATGCTGTTCGTGGGTGACACTGTCGTAACCGTCGTCATGCAACTGGCTGCTGAGCAAGCTGAGCAGCGCGTCATGATCCTGCTTCTTGTCGCACATCAGCAGGTGCAGGCGCGCGCCGGTCACCCCGGCGATCAGCTTGGCCCGGGTCAGGGCACGGCTGTGGGCGTGCTCGGGGTCGAGGACGACAAGGATGCTGCGTACGGCTTGCATGGGCGTGAACTCCCTTCAGGATGGCGGCCAATGCCTGACTATAGACGGCGCTGCTCCCGCTGCCGCTTGATATGTATCAAGCATAGTCACTGGCACTCGGCACGGTCGCCGGTATAATCGCCGGTCCTGCCGATGTCCTGTGTGATTGTGAGTGCCATGTCCCTGATTCCCGAAATCGACGCCTTCCTCGGTTGCCGTACCCCTGATGCCTGGATCGAGGCGGCGCTGGCCGACCAGGAGACCCTGCTGATCGATCACAAGAACTGCGAGTTCAAGGCGGCCAGCACCGCGTTGAGCCTGATCGCCAAGTACAACACCCACCTCGACCTGATCAACATGATGTCGCGCCTGGCCCGCGAGGAACTGGTGCACCACGAGCAGGTGCTGCGCCTGATGAAGCGCCGTGGCGTGCCGCTGCGTCCGGTTTCGGCCGGGCGCTATGCCTCGGGCCTGCGCCGGCTGGTGCGCGCCCATGAGCCGGTCAAGCTGGTGGATACCCTGGTGGTGGGGGCTTTCATCGAGGCGCGCAGCTGCGAGCGTTTCGCCGCCCTGGTGCCGCATCTGGACGAAGAACTCGGCACCTTCTACCACGGCCTGCTCAAGAGCGAGGCTCGGCACTACCAGGGCTACCTGAAGCTGGCTCACCAGTACGGTGACGAAGCGGATATCGCCCGGGTGGTGGAGCAGGTGCGCGAGGCGGAGGCCGGGTTGATTACCTCACCCGACCAGGAGCTGCGCTTCCACAGCGGGATTCCGATGGCGCAAGCGGCCTGAGCTATTGCCGGCGGCCGAGCAGCAACCCGACCACCAGGCCAAAGCCCGCCGAGATCGCCACGGTCTGCCAGGGGTGGCCCCCGATGTACTCCTGGGTAGCCTCGACCGCTGGCTGCGCCTTGCGGCCCAGCCGGCCGGTGGCGTCGCGGGCCTGACGCAGTTTCAGGCCGAGCTGCGCGCGCAGGCCTTCCGCTTCCTCTCCCACCAGTGACGCGCTGTCGCTGAGCAGTTTCTCGGACTCTTCGATCAAGGCCTGCAGCTCACTGAACACCTGATCCTTGATCTGGTCGTTGTCGGCTTGCGCGGCGGTTTTCCTGGCCATGTACACATCCTCGTGAAGGGTTGGGCGTTGAACAGTGGATGCCACGGCGCCGGGAAAGTTGCAGCGGCGTACCGATGGCGCGTCGCTACAGTGTAAGATAGCGCCCATTTTCCAGCGGCAGGTAATACCCCCATGAGTTTCAATCTGGCCAACATGAGCTTCCAGGAACGGGCGCAGATCGAGGCAGAGAAGGCCCGTTTGTTCGAGTACTGGCAGAACAACCTGGGCAAGGCCAAGGGCGAGGCCGCGCGGTTGATCGCGGAGAAGCCGCGGCGCAAGGGCAAGTGGGCCGAATGGGTGCGGGCCGAGCTCGACGGCATGTCGCCAGTGGAATTCAACCAGCTGGTACGCAGTGAAGTGAACAAGATGATGGCCGCCGCCAGCGCCAACCGCTGAGGCAGGCGGACACTCGCGCTGCTGCGGCGCGCACCATTCGGCTTTCTTTCGACAGGAGTCCCCAAGATGCCAAGATCCATCGTTGCCGCCCTGCAGATCGGCTCGCTGCCAGCGGGCAAGGCCGCCACCCTGGAACAGATCCTCGGTTATGAGCAGGCCATCCGCGAGGCCGGCGCCAGCCTGGTGGTGATGCCCGAAGCGTTGCTCGGCGGCTACCCGAAAGGCGAGAGCTTCGGTACCCAGCTCGGCTATCGCCTGCCCGAAGGACGTGAGGCCTTCGCCCGCTATTTCGCCAACGCCATCGATGTGCCGGGCGCCGAGACCGAGGTGCTGGCCGCACTGTCGGCGCGCACCGGGGCGAGCCTGGTGCTCGGCGTGATCGAGCGCAGCGGCAATACCTTGTACTGCACCGTGCTGTTCTTCGAGCCCGAGGGTGGCCTGGTGGCCAAGCACCGCAAGCTGATGCCCACCGGCACCGAGCGGCTGATCTGGGGCAAGGGCGACGGCTCCACGCTGCCGGTGGTGGAGGGCCGTGCCGGGCGCATCGGCGCGGCGGTGTGCTGGGAGAACTACATGCCGCTGCTGCGCACCGCCATGTACGCCAAGGGCGTGCAGCTGTGGTGCGCGCCGACGGTGGATGAGCGCGAGCTGTGGCAGGTCAGCATGCGCCACATCGCCGCCGAAGGGCGTTGTTTTGTCATCAGCGCCTGTCAGGTGCAGGATTCTCCGGCGGCGCTGGGCCTGGAGGTGGCCAACTGGCCGGCCGAGCGGCCGTTGATCAACGGCGGCAGCGTGATCGTCGGCCCCCTCGGCGAGGTGCTGGCCGGGCCGCTGGTGGGCGAGCGCGGGCTGCTCTGCGCCGAGGTCGATACCGACGAGCTGGTGCGTGCGCGCTACGACTTCGATGTGGTCGGCCACTATGCGCGGCCGGATGTGTTCGAGCTCAGCGTGGATGAGCGTCCGCGTCCCGGCGTGCGCTTTGTCGGTCCAGCCACTGCTGGCGAGTGATCTCCCAGACCTCCTGCGGCAGGCAGCCGCTGACGAAGTCGCCTTGCCCGGTACGCAGCAGGCGCATGCCGCCGCGTTGCGAAATGCGCCGGGAGGCTTCGTTGGGCACCGCCTTGGGCACGCGCATCACCTCGCGGCCCAGGGTCAGGAACCAGAACGCGTCGATCACCTCGCAGGCCTCGGTGATATAGCCCTGGCCCTGCCAGGCGGGCGCCATCCAGAAGCCTCGATGGTTGTCCGGCAGGTCCATCAGGCTGATGCTGCCGATCAGCTGTTCCGGCTGCGCCAGCAGGCGGATCGACCAGTGCCACTCGCGGCCCGCGGCCATGGCCGGCAGGCAGGCGTCACGCAGATAGCTCAATGCACCATCCGGCGGATAAGGCCAAGGCACCTTGGCGTTGAGGTAGCGCACTACCTCCCATTGCGGGAAAAGCTGCTGGATAGCCTCGGCGTCACTCAGTTGCAGGGGGCGCAGCACGAGCCGGGCGGTGTTTAGTTCGGGTGTGGTGGACATCGGTAGTTCCTTTACCTGTACAACCTTTCTACCAAGTGCTGCCCGTGGCAGCGGGCAGGTCGAGTTTGCCTTTGTCGGTGAAGCGCACGGTGCCCAGCGGGCCGCTCGCCAGTTTGCCGCGCAAGACATAGGGCAGGCCCTGCAGGGACTCGATCCGGCTCAGGCCGTAGGCCTGGCGCAGGAAAGCGAAGGCGGTGATGCTCACCGGCACCACGATCACCGCTTCGTCATAGCGGCCGATATGCCCGCGCTGATCGCTCACGCCGGCGGCCAGGGGCTGGTCGTTGACGTCCAGATTGAGGGCGATGCCGTTGAAATCCACCGGGGTTTCGTTGGGGTTCTGCACGCGGATCTTTACCGCCATGCGCAGCTCCAGGTCCTGGCCAGGCAACGGATCGATGCCGATCACGCTGATATTCAGTGGGTCACGGCCCTGGAACAGGGCGCAGGCATTCAGGCCAAGGGTCAGCAGCAGGATCAGGCAGACGCGGGCATACATGTCGATCGAGGCCTCGGAATACGGGCAAGTCCGCAGTGTGGCAAATGCGCGGCGCGGATGAAAGCGGGGCGAGCTTTAGCAAGCTTGCCCCGCGCCGACTTCAGTCGTGGATGAATGCCGTAGGCTGCGAGCCATCCGCATTCAGTTGATACACCCGCTCGGGTCGCCCTTGGCCATCGAAGAACACCTGGCCCACCCCCGCGCTGTTCCACAGCCGCTCTCCGGCCTTGCTGCGGCTGGGCGTGCGCGGCACCACCTGCATTTCCCGGCGCTTGGTGAACCAGTTGAGCGGCGAGCGCGGCGAGTACAGCCAGCGGTTGAGCCGGTCGAGCACATCCAGCAGGCGCCGGGGAAACTCGTTCTTGATCCCGCTGCTGGTCACCTGCCACAGGTGCGGGCTGCGCTGGCGGTGGCGGATCAGCACTTCGTAGACGAACGAGTAGTGCACGTCGCCAGACAGCACCACGTAATGCCCTGGCGTGCGCGAATGGCGGAAGATGTTGAGGATCACCTGCGCCGCGCCGCGGTGGGCCATCCAGTTCTCCGCATCCACCAGCAACGGGTAGCCCAGGGCGCTGAACACCCGCTGCACGGTTTCGATCAGCTTGACCCCGAAGATCGGCGCCGGCGAGACGATGATCGCCGAAGGATGGTCGAGCAGCGCCTGCTGCAGTTCGCTCAGCGCCTCCCAGTCGAGCAGGCCGGAGGGCTTGCCCAGGTTGCTCTCGCTGCGCCAGCGGCGGGTGCGGGTGTCCAGCACCAGCAGCGGCGGTTCGCTGGGCAGCGCGTACTGCCAGCCCTGGAAGCGCAGTAGCTGGCCGATCAGTTCATCGCGCTCCTTCTCCAATTGCTGGCATTGCTGTATCAGCGCCGCGCAACCGTCCGGATCGTTGCCCCAGCCCTGGCACAGCAGGTAGCCGAGCAGGGCGTTGCCGATGATGCGCCGCGAGAACGGGTGGCCGTAGGCGGTCTGTTCCCATTGCGCCGACAGATTCCAGTCGTCGGTGATGTCGTGGTCGTCGAAGATCATCAGGCAGGGCAGGTGGGCCAGCACCCGCGCCACCTGGCCGAGGCCGTCGCGAAACGCCTCGATCAGCGGCAGTTCGTGACGGTAACGCTCCTGGCGCTGGTCGGTCAGGCCCTCTGGCATGTCCATCCGCACCAGTGCCCACGGCAGCGGCGACCAAACCAGCAGGTACATGGCCATGACCTCGGCGAAGGTCACCAGGTGGTTGTCGGCGTTGCTGGACGAGAAGATCGGCTTGCGCTTGCCGCCGAAGAAGCGTTCGCGCAGGGTCTCGTTGCCTTCCTGGGCCGGCAAAAGGTCGGCGCGGTGGTAGTAGCAGGCCGGGTGGCGATAGAGCGCGGCGCCGCTGTCGACCAGGGCACCGTCGAGGGCCTCGTCAAACAGGCCCAGGCGCTCGATCAGCGCGTGGATGGCACGCAGCATGGGGCCGGCGACATCGTCGGCATAAACCTGGTCGCCAGTCATCAGCAGCACGGCGGGGCGCGCTTCAGGGCGCAGGCCGGCGGCAAGCAGGCGATCGGCGCACAGCAGGCCGTCGGCGGCCGGGTGATGGGGCTTGCGGCAGGAGCCGTGGAGCAGCTGGTCGAGGCGATCGCGCAGCACGAAGCTGGGGCGGCTGGCCCCGGGGTAGAGCAGGTGCGGGGCCCAGTCGGCGATACCCTGGCCGTTGGCCAGGCGCAGGTCGTACTCGAGCGCCACGTTGCTGGGCAGCGGGTGGTCGAAGTGGATGTCCAGCAGGTGAATGAAGGCGTGCTCGCCGACTGCGATCACCTCGCAGCGCGCAGTGGCGCTGATACCGGCCTGGTCGAGCAGGAATTCGGGTTGCAGCGGTTGTGAGCCGACCAGCCAGATGGCCAGGCGTTGCGGTTCCAGGCGGCGCAGGATGGGGCCGGCGAGGACGAGAGGGAGCGAAGCAGTGGCGGGCATGGATGGCTCAGGTTCGTGTGATGCTGATGGCCCTATCGCGGGGCAAGCCCGCTCCCACAGGGAATGGCCACCCCAATGAAAAACGGGCGGGAAATGCTCTGCATTAACCGCCCGTCGATCAAGCCGAAGATGTATCAGGCTTTGTCAGCCAGCCATCAGCGCTTCCAGCTTTTCCTGGTCACGGGCGAACTGGCGGATGCCTTCGGCCAGCTTCTCGGTGGCCATGGCGTCTTCGTTCATCGCCCAGCGGAATTGGCTTTCGTTCAACTGTTGCTTGGCCTCGCCGGCATTGCCCGGCTTGAGCAGGCGTGGCAGCTCGCCCTGGTCGTCCGACAGTTGCTGTAGCAACTCGGGGCTGATGGTCAGGCGGTCGCAGCCGGCCAGTTGCTCGATCTGGCCGATGTTGCGGAAGCTCGCGCCCATGACCACGGTGTCGTAGCCGTTGGTCTTGTAGTAGTCGTAGATGCGGGTGACCGACTGCACGCCCGGATCCTCGGCGCCGACGTATTCCTTGCCGGTGCTCTTCTTGTACCAGTCGTAGATGCGCCCCACGAACGGCGAGATCAGGAACACCCCGGCATCGGCGCAGGCCTGGGCCTGGGCGAAGGAGAACAGCAGGGTGAGGTTGGTCTGAATGCCTTCCTTCTCCAGTTTCTCGGCGGCGCGGATGCCTTCCCAGGTGGAGGCCAGCTTGATCAGCACGCGGTCTTTCGGCACACCGGCCGCTTCGTACAGCTCGATCAGCTGACGGGCCTTTTTCAGCAGCGCTGGCTCGTCGAACGACAGTCGCGCGTCCACCTCGGTGGAGATGCGCCCCGGAATGACCTTGAGAATGCCCGAGCCCACCGACACGGCGAACTTGTCGCAGGCCAGGTCGACATTGCCTTTGGCATCGGCCTTGACCTGCTTGAGCAGGTCGGCGTAACCCGGGATGGCGGCGGCTTTGAGCAGCAGCGAAGGGTTGGTGGTGGCGTCGACCGGCTTGAGGCGGGTGATGGCGTCGAGGTCGCCGGTGTCGGCGACGACGGTGGTGAACTGCTTGAGTTGTTCCAGCTTGGAGGTCATGGGCGTGCTCTGTCCTGTGCAATGACTCGACATTACCCGAGCCCCGACAGCCACTCAAGGCCCGTCGCAGGCGTATCGGGAAACCCTTCGAAGCAGCGCGCGCTCCTGTGTAGGAGCGGGCTTGCCCCGCGAAGGGCTGCAAAGCGGCCCCGGCCAACGCCAGGGCCGCGGTAAAAGGCTAACCCTTCGAGTGCCAACCCCGCCCCGGGTTCCCTCAACGCCCCTGCAGCAGCTCGGCGGCCTGGTCCAGCACCTTCAGCGGCTCGCTGGTCTTGTGAATGTCCGCCGACAGCAACTGCCGGAAGCGCCGCGCCCCCGGGAAGCCCTGGCCGAGCCCGAGGATATGCCGGGTGATGTGATGCATCGCGCCGCCGCTTTGCATGTGCGCGACGATATACGGACGCAGTTTCTCCATCGCCTCGGCCCGGCTGACCACCGGCGCCGCGCTGCCGAACAGCTGCTGGTCGACCTCGGCCAGCAGGTACGGGTTGTGGTACGCCTCGCGCCCGAGCATCACGCCGTCGAAGGTCTGCAGGTGGGTGCGGCATTCGTCGAGGGTCTTGATACCGCCGTTGAGCACCAGCTCCAGGTCCGGGAAGTCGGCCTTCAGTTGCGCCGCCACGTCATAGCGCAGCGGCGGGATCTCGCGGTTCTCCTTGGGTGAAAGGCCCTCAAGGATGGCGATGCGCGCATGCACGGTGAAACTGCGGCACCCGGCGTCGCGCACCTGGCCGACGAAGTCGCACAGCTCGGCGTAGCTGTCGCGGCCGTTGATGCCGATGCGGTGCTTGACCGTGACCGGAATGCCGACCGCGTCCTGCATGGCCTTGACGCAATCGGCCACCAGCGCCGGATGGCCCATCAGGCAGGCGCCGATCATGTTGTTCTGCACCCGGTCGCTGGGGCAGCCGACGTTGAGGTTGACCTCGTCGTAGCCGGCGTCCTCGGCCAGGCGAGCGCAGGCGGCCAGGTCCGCCGGCACGCTGCCGCCCAGCTGCAGGGCCAGCGGGTGCTCGGATTGGTCATGGCGCAGGAAACGCTGGGCGTCGTTGTGCAGCAGGGCGCCGGTGGTGACCATCTCGGTGTAGAGCAGGGCGTGCTGGGAGAGCAGGCGCAGGAAGAAGCGGCAGTGGCGGTCGGTCCAGTCCATCATCGGCGCCACGGAGAAGCGGCGGGACGGTTCAGATCGCGTGGTTTCTGGCTTAGCCTCTGATTTTGCGGTGTTTTCGTTCAACGTGTTTCGTACCGATTTTCGGGGGTTTTGGGGCGTTTTTGCCAAGCGCTTGGTACAATGTACCAATCGAATCAGGACGTGTACCAATTCTCATGGCAACGATCAGACCCCGCAAGAAGGCCGACGGCACCATCAGCTACACAGCTCAGATCCGCATCAACCGCGATAAGGTGACAGTCTACCAAGAGAGCCAGACGTTCGCCCGTAAACAGGCCGCTGTGGCCTGGGCGAAGCGACGGGAGACGGAGCTGGCAGAACCTGGTGCGATTGAGCGCGCCAGTCGGGTAGGGCATACGGTCAAGCAGATGATCGAGCGCTACCTGGTGGAGGCCGAGAAAGCCCGGCCGCTGGGCGAGACGAAACGGCGCACGTTGAATGCCATCAAGAACAGTTACCTGGGTGAGATCGTGGACTCCGATATCACCCAGCAGGTACTGGTGGACTATGCGCTGTGGCGCATGGGTTTAGAAGGGGGAGAAGTCAAGCCGCAGACGGTGGGCAATGACCTGGCACATCTGGGATCGGTGTTGTCCCTGGCCAGGGCGGCGTGGGGGTCTGAGATCGATCCCCAGGCAATGTCTGATGCGCGCCTGGTGTTGAAGAAGTTCGGCTACAACATGAGAAGCCGCGAGCGGGATCGGCGGCCGACGTTGGATGAGATCGATAAAATGCTGGAGCACTTCTTCAAGATGCTGGAGCGGCGGCCCAGCGTGATCCACATGCCAAAGGTGGTGGCGTTCGCCATTTATTCAACCCGGCGGATGGATGAGATCACCCGCATCCTGTGGGAGGATCTGGATGAGCATCGGCAGGCAGTGAAAGTCCGGGATATGAAGAACCCTGGTCAGAAGATCGGCAACGACGTGTGGTGTTATTTGCCAGATGAGGCTTGGTATATCGTGCAGAGTATGCCGCGAGAGTGCGCAGAAATATTTCCGTACAACACGGATTCAATCGGCACTGCCTGGTCCAAAGCATGCAAGATGACCGGGATTGAGGATCTGCACTTCCATGACTTGCGCCACGAGGGAGTGAGTCGGCTGTTTGAGATGGACTGGGACATTCCGAGGGTATCTAGTGTTTCCGGTCATCGCGACTGGAATTCATTGCGACGATATACTCACTTACGTGGTCGCGGAGATCGATATGAGGGGTGGGGATGGCTACACAAAATAGTCAAAAGTCAGGTCGTCTTGGGCGCGCGGGTGCGATGAGTATGAATGCAAAAATGCTCAGACGAAGTGATCTAACGGGTTTTGCTGCCCTTTTAGGGGAAAGCTTTTCTTCTCGCCTTGACCTGCTTGCTCAAATAATTAAGGGTGCACACTATCCAAGCTTGGGAAGCTATAAAGAACGAATTCTCTCAGAGACTATACGGAACTATTTGCCTAGATCGCTTGAGGTGGGGACAGGTTTCGTACTGTTTCCGCACGAAGATGATCAGCCTCATGAATATTTTGATCCTTTGAATCAAAGTGCTTTCGCGATATCTAGGCAGTGTGACATTCTAATTTTCGATGCGAATATGTATCCCCCCGTATTTAGGGATAAAGATTTTGTTGTTTTAAGGCCGGAGTCTGTCAGGGCTGTAATTGAGGTCAAAGGAAGTCTGACTATTGCGGAGGCTAATGGTGTTGTAGATGGATTTATAGATTTCGGCAGAAAGTGGAAGGAAACGCAGAGGTTTTATAAGTCTCATCATGTGCCCGGAAATTTAGAATCTCCTACTCTTCTTGCGATGGGGTGGAGTATCTATGAGCGTGATGGGCGGGCGGTAACTAATCCTGCGAAAATTCGCGCAGCAATTGCCAAGCGTTACAGTGAGGCAGTTACGGTGGAAGATTTGGATCACTTCCCCTTGCTCAATAGCATGATGATTTATAATGAATCACTGATAAAGCTTTGCTATTTTTCCACTGCAGTTGGCGACGATCAAGACTTCACTCGAATGGGCCTGGGTTGGTATAGCCAGGATGGTCGTTTTGCCAGGGTTGCGAGTACGGGGGAGCTATATAGAGATAAGGATCGAACTGTGGCTTGGCTGCTTGCTGAGCTTCACTTGACTTTAGGGCTAGATAATTTTAATCGATTTTTTTCGTATCTTGACGAAGCAAAGTCTGGCGAGCGCTTGCCGTATAAATATGATGGATATAATTTGGGTTGGGATGATGTTGGCGTGATCAAGTGAGGTGTGCCCGGCAAATCACGCGCCGGGCACTAGTTAGCGGGTTAGCTGTTGCAATTCGCGGTTGGCAATGCGCCGCTGTTCGTCCAAGTAGTCAGCTAAATCGCCCAAGTGTATTCCTTTTGCACTTTTCTGACTGTTTTCGATGCGAGTGATGGGGATTTTGATTTTCCCAGCAAGTACCTTTCGTTGGAACATCTCAGGTGTTAGGTGCCTGAAATAGTCTTTACATACTATCTCCAGTGGGATGATTGCTTGGCTGTTATATTGCGCCATCAGCACGAAAGCTGTGTTCATGCTCGCCCCCTTAATGCTCGTTTTGCAGCTACGTTGGTCAGGTACGCTGACCACTTTTCGCTCTCGCGCTGTTGGCGAATCTGACTGCAGTTGCTGTGGCAACGGGTTGACCTGCCTTTGCCGCAGACATCGCAGATGGCAGGTAGGTCGAGGCTGTGGGTTGCTAGACGAGGCCGAGTGAGTACTTCAGTCATGATCCACCTCGAAGGCTTGGTAGTAGTTCAGTGCGGCGCTGAGGTGGTTGTCGAATTCCTCGATGGCCAGCGGCTCCCATTGATTGCAGTGTCGGAGGTCGTGGTACCACTTGATCCCGTGGTAAGTCACCCGTAACCGCGTGGTGCCAATGCTTATCTCCGCATCAATCCCGCCGGCAGCGCTGTGCTCCATGGCTTTGCGAATGCTCGATGCCACGAAGCTTGGGAGCGTGGGGGGAAGGAGAATGAGGTCGGGCTTGCAGCCCTCCGCTGTGTCGAGGCTGTGGCAAGACGTTGCCCTGGCGTAGGTCATACCGAAGGGCTGGATGGTGCTGTCGGGCTTACAGCCCTCGGCGTTTATCAGGCGTTGGCGCTCAATCTCGGCGATCAGCTCCAGGGTTACCGCTGGCGGCATCGCCATGCCGTAGTCGTTCGCGGCGACGAGATCATACGGGTCGCGTTTTGCTACGGTGGCGAGGGCCTTCAGTTCTGAGAGGTCTACATTCATGCTTGGCGCTCCAGTGGGGTGGCGAAGCCTGCCGCCTGGCGGATCTTGCTGCAGCGTTCATGGTTGCCACGTGTGCGTGGGATGGCGCAGACGTCGCAGAACACGCCCATGGCGGGACGCATGAAGGTCTGCACGCCCTTCGCGTCGCGAGTGTTCGGGGTGTAGGCCTGTGTTGTGATCACAGCGAATACCTCTCATGGGCGCGGCGGGCGTTCGGGCTCAGGGCCAAGTGCTCGTAGCTGGTGATTTTGTTTACAGTCGGTGACGTGCCTTTCTGTGCGTTAACAGGGGCTGGCTGGTGCAATTGGATCAGGGCAGCGATCAGGGCGCAGGCCAAGATTAGGCTGACCAGCTGCCAGGTGCGGGTTGGGTTAGGCATGGATGCGGCCCTCGCGAACGTGGCAGCGTGCAAGTTCGAACAGATCGTCGGAAGAAACTGGTTCCAGGTGCTGCTCGCCGTTCTGCACGGCCTCCAGTCGAGTGCGGTACAGCCCGGCCTGGCCGAGCCAAGCGGCGGCGCTGTGCTCGGCGTCCGACGCTGGGGTGTCGTGACGGTGACTATTCATGCGGCCTCCCGCTGAGCAACGCTCAGGCCTACAGCGATTGGGCGTACCCAAATCGGCATGCTGCTAAGCACAAAGGTTTCCCCTTGGGCGACCAACAACAGGGTGGTGCCCATCACATCGGCTACGGCTTCTGCAGCAGCTGGTGGGACGGCGTTGCCGATACGTTCCCGCCAGGCTTGGTCGCTCAGGCCGTCCAGTTCCAGCTGCTCCTCGGGTTCGACCAGGCTCTGGATGGCGGCCAGCTCGAAGGTGGTGAATGGGCGATGCCATGTCCCGTCCAGCGATTCGATTACGCAGGTCAGGCGTTCGTTGGCAGCGGGTAGGCGGGGATCGGCGACACTCCAACGGCCGTTGTCATGCATCGCGCTGGCAGACACGGCGCCGGCCGGGCCAGCCCACGGCACCACGCCGTAGTGCCCGCCAGTCAGGTAAGCATCGCCTTTGGTGCGGCGCATGCCGGGGCGAGGGTCGGCGATCGACATAGCGCCACTGGCGACCTGTTGCGAGCCTGTGACAGTGCCAGCGGTTTGGTTCATTCCGACCACGTTCAGCTTGCGGCTTGATGCGCCGGGGTGCCAGTTGTGGTACCTCGGGTCCTGTACCGCAAAGGCGCCTTGGCCGGTGGTGCTGCCAGCAATCACGGTGTTGGCTGGGCTGGTGAAAGGGGTGACCTGATACTTGCCGAAGCCGCCACCTGCTCGTCGTGGATCGGCCACGCTGAACGTGCCTTGCCCTGGGCTCTTGACGCCAATCACTGCGCCGCTGGTGTCTTCCCAGCGGCGCACCCCGTATTGCTGGTACTGCAGGGCGCCGGCTTGGGCGCGAGGATCTGCGATCGAGAACGCGCCGTTCGTTGGGTTGGATTTGCCGGCGACAGTGCCCACGGCTTTCTCCCAGTCGTTCACGCCCAGATAGCCTGCGTAGGCTTCGGGGACGATCACGAAGTCGCGAAGGTAGCCATCCTCGATCGCGAGGTCGTTGAGGCTGCGCCAGTCTTTGCCGGCCTCGACCAGGGCGAGGCGTACCCAGGTCTTCCACTGCAGAGCGGGAACCCGGTGCATGGGGCCGGCGGCCTCGACGTCACCGGCCAGAGGCATGCGCCCGAGGATATCGCCCACTGCTCGCAGGCTTTTCTTTTCTGGTTCATACAGGAACGGAGGTACCTTCTCGACATGGCGGGCTACCAGCAGGAAGCGCTTGCGGCTCTGGGCCAGGCCACCGATGACGCCGCAGTCATGGGTGGTCTCGGCAACTGCATAGCCGAATTGGCCCAGCAGACTGTTGATCTGGTCGAGCAGGTGACGGCCGCGAGTGGCGAGGCGGGGTACGTTTTCGAACACCAACAGAGGAACAGGGTCGTCGGCCCAGGCCTCGCAGAACAGCCAGATGCAGCGCAGCGTCAGTTCGTTCAAGGCCTGATACCGTGGTGTCAGGCTCATGGTTTCCGACAGCAGCCCGCTAGCGCCCTTGCACGGGGAGCTTATGAACACCGCGTCGGGGCGCTGGCCACCAGCTGCGCGGCGGATGTCTTCCGGCGTAGCTTCGCGCCACCCTGGTGGCGGCTCTTTGCCGTGGAAACGGATGTATTGGTCGCGGGTGAACAGATCGATCAGGGTGCCCTTGACGCCCGACAGGCGCTCGAAGTCGGCCAGGCCGGCCGGGTCAACGTCGACGCCGCCGATGCACTGCCAGTCGGCCTGCAGGTTGCCAACGATAGGCTTGGAGCGATTGAATCCCTTGGCGCCGCCGCCCAGGCCGCAGCACATGTGGAAGTGCTTTAGTGTGTGCTTGCGCAGGGTCATGCTGCAGCCCCCGCTGTTGCGGCGCTGGCCGGTGTGCTACGTAGTTGAAGGTGCACGCGTGCTGCGAGAGCCTGGATGTCCTGCCGCTGTTGCAGGGCCCGTTTGCACCATGGCTCAGTCCCCTGGACGACCTTCCACGTTCTTTCAGCCAGGGCGAGCGTCTCGACAGCGCTGATCATCAGGTCGTAGTCGGCCCTGGTCACGGGCATGCCGGTGTAGGACATGATCCGTTCTTCAAGCTCCGTGATGGTTCGCTTGAGGGACGCTACAGCCAGATGGTGCTTACGCTGGTCTGCCTCGGTCTGGACGCGGGCGTCGTCCAGTTCCTCTCGGAGCGTCTTGAGCTGCAGCTTTAGGTCAGCTCTATGATGTTCCTTACCGATCTCCACGCCACGACTGAAGGCGCGGCTGCGGGCCTTCGAGAACAAGTACGGCGCGACGATCAAGGTGACAAGCCAAAGGATCCCGAGGGCGAGGACTAGTTGGTGCGGTTGCATGTGCTGTGCTCCGAAAAGGCCCTCCACCGGTAAGTGTCAGAGTCGGTGGTGGGCCAAGTGCCCCTGATGGCCGGGGCCGCCTAGATCAAGCGGTATGCGAGGCGTGTTCTGCTTGCTGGTCGAGGTATTGAGCCAAGTTCTGGAGGTAGATGACGTGCTGTGCCTTCGCTGAGTTGTGCAGCTTGCTCAGCTTCAGCTTGATAGAGCCCTTGTTGATCAACTCCCTGAACCGGCGGTCGGACCTGATGTGGGGGAAGTAGCGCTCCCTTACAGCGGTCAGCGTTGGGCACGGGGTGGTCCATTCGTTGCGCAGTTGTTCCAGCGTGCTCATGCGCACTCCCCAAGCCCCTCTTGGCCGGGCTGGAGCTTCGCGCGCAGGGCGCCGACAAGGTGTTCTTTGCTGGATCCGGTTACTGCCGCGCAGATCTCGCCCTGGTCGTTGGTCACTACCGCGCCCAGGGGGAAGGCTCGGTTGACGGTAGTGATGACGTAGGCGATTTGGCCCTCCTGAAGAACTTGGTCGATGCTGTCTTGTGCCTCCAAGAGAGCAAGGGCTTCTTCCGACATGGCGCCGCTGTCAGCCCGGCCGTTGGCCAGGTCCTGCAGGAAGTCCCGCAACGATTGCCATTTGGTCACCAGCTTTCGGGGGAGAGTCATCGAGCTGGCCAGTTCTCCCATTTCCACCTTGATGTGGTGTGTGGTGTCATCGTTCTCGACGGTGATCCGTGCGTCGAGGGTGGTCTCCGGGCGGCGCAGGGTGCATTTGGAGCTGCCGCCGGCTTCCAGGGTGCGCTCTAGGCCCATGACCCGGCTCAGGGGAATGCTGAACTCGCTCATGCTGCACCTCCCGCACAGGGGATGGCGTGGGCCTTTCCGTCAGTGGAGACGACTACTTGCAGGCCGGTGCGGCGCTGAAACGCCTGTATCTTGGCGAGGCTGCTGCAGGCAGTGGGGTGGATGAGGACCGCTACCGATCCGTTGTGCTGTGCTGGCTTCATTCGTCCGTGTCCTTGATTTGAGAGAGGTGACACGAAGCGAAAATTAGCAAAGGCTAAATGTTTGAGCAATAGCAAATGCTAAATTGTTTTGACGTGACTGCACTCCGGCCGATCGCCGGTAGATTGCAGTGCCAGCTGGATTAGATCTTCTTTGCGTTCCAGGCCAGCAGGACGCGGGCTTGGATATGCATGCGTTCGATCATTGACTCGTCGATGACGATCGGTGGATAGATCGGGTTATCGGAAATCATCCGCAACAGGCCGCCAGTCATGCGCTGAAGCCGTTTTATGTAGAGGTCACCGTCGAGCGTGAACACATAGATGGCATCTGTTTTGACCTCGGAGATGCCGCGGTCGACCAACAGCGCATCGCCGTCGGCGAAGGTGCCCGACATGCTGTCTCCATCGCCGGTAATGATGGCGAGGTTATCGATGTTGGAGAAGCTGAGGCCTTGCATCCTGAGCCAGTCGAGGTGAACCGTCATGTCGCGGATGACTTCAATGTGCATTTCCGGGGCTGCCTTGCCGTGCCCCATTGATGCCGCGATATCTAGGTGCGGAATCACAACGAAGTTCTTGTCCTTGGCCTGTCGTGTGGGCAGGCGAACCACGTTTGTTGGTGGGGCATTGATGGGTTCCTCCAGAGGAGGTGCTGTCAGCGTCCCTGCTGCAAGCCCGATCTTGAGCTCGAGATTGTGCGCTGCCTTTTCCCCCAGCTTGCGGTGGCCATTGAGCAACTGCGACAGGTATGAGGCATCCAGGTCGTGAGCTTCGGCGAAATCCTTCTGGCTCAGGGTGCCCATGATCTTGCGGAGGTAGGCGATGCGCCTTTCATTTATGTCCATGCGGCGATGATTGCTTTCCGTTAGCAAACAGTAAATTACGCGTTGCTATTGCTCTTGCAATTAGCAATTGCTAATCTCGCTGCCAGTGGAGGTGTCTATGACGCTTAGCGAGTATTTGAAGACGATGAACAAGGAGGGGCTCGACGCTCTAGCGCAGCGCTGCGGGACGTCAGTCGGCCAGCTGAAACAAGTGGCCTACGGAAATCGTCGTGCAAGCGCGGGGCTGGCAGTCAGCCTGGATCGGGAAACGGGAGGGGAAATTCGTTGTGAATCGCTCAGGCCGGACATCGACTGGGCATATTTGCGGCAAGCAAAACAGTAAGAACGCTGAGCCAGGACTCTGACCTCCCGGCCCAGCTATGACAGTACAAAAGCACCATCACACCGTCGTCCGGCACCCTCTCTCACAAGTACAACCGGACGACTATTACCGCATGCCATGCCCGCACAGCACGCAAGGCACAGCACACAGGTCGTGGTCGTAGGATAGGTCCAACCATCTTCTATGGCTACACCGTTAAATGAGGATTAACGGTTATGAGTCGAATCGACACCCTGCCGGACTCCGGTCCGGCACTCTCCCTTCGGCACGCGCTCTATCGCGGAGGTCGAGAATTCAAGGGCGGCATCACAGCATTGGCCTTCAACATGGGCCTCGACCTGGATACCCTGCAAAAGAAGCTGAAGCACGACGAAGAGCGCCGCTGGCTCAACCCTGACGAGCTTGAAGAGTTCTTGTTGTGGACCTCGGACAAGCGCGTGCTCGATGCCCTGGGGCGCGCAGCTGGTGTTGTCTGGTACCGTCCGCAGCCGGTGCCGGCCACAAACGAGCAGTTGAAGGCTGTTGGCCAGTTGCTCGAGGAAGCCGCCCAGTTCGTCAGCAGCATGCATGAAGGTGCCGCTGACAACGTGTGGGAGCTGCACGAGGTCCAGAAGCTCGAGGCCTGCGGGATGGATGTCATCCGCCAGGTGCTCGCGATCACCGCCGGTGCTCGCCAGGCGATGGAGGACCAGTCCCATGGCTGATGCAGTGGATTTCGCCAACGATCACGCCGAGTACTTCCTGCAGCTGTCCCTGAGCCGTCTTGCGCGGCTACCTGATGGGCCGAGCGCGGTGGCCTGCGTTGACTGCGACGAGCCGATCCCGTTGGCCCGCCAGCAGTCAGTCGCTGGGTGCGAAACCTGCATCGACTGTCAGGGGCTGCGGGAGCGCCGGCGATGAGCGGGCGCCCAACCTCTAACACAGCTGATTGGGCGCGGCGTTACATTGAAACCTTCGGCTTGGCTCTGGTTCCCATCGAGCCAGGCGAGAAGGGGCCGAAGGGTAACGGCTGGAACAAGCCCGGCGGTTACTTCACGGCCGCCGATGATGCTGTGGCGTTCTGGACGAAGCGCCCGAGTCACAACCTTGGGGTTGTGCTCGGGCCGAGTCGTGTCTGTTCGTTGGACGTTGATGATGTCGAGCTGACCCGGCAGGTCCTGCAGCAGACGCTTGGCCTCGATGTCGACGCGCTTGCTGACGCATACCCGACTTCGGTGGGTAACCCGGAACGCTTCCGTGTGATGTTCCGCGTCCCCGAGGGTGTGGAGCTGAGCCGTCACGCCCTGGTTTGGCCCAACAAGAACGACCCCGATGGCACTATTTACAAGGGGCTCATGGCGCAGGTCAAAGCAGCCGTGGACGAGGAAGATACCGTCCGCGAAGCGGCTTTCCGCATGGCGGCTGAGCCGTTCAAGAAAGTGACTGTCTTCGAGCTGCGGGGCGGTCTGGTGCAGGATGTTCTTCCGCCGTCCATTCACCCAGGCACTGGAAAGCCCTACAGATGGCGCACTGCGCCAGACGCCGGAGGGTTGCCGGACCTGCCGCCCGAACTGCTGGCGATCTGGCAGGGCTGGGACGAGTTCAAGCCCAAAGGGGAGGGCGTTTGCCCCTGGAGGCCGAAGGCAGCCGTTCCCGCGGCTCGACCCATGCCGAAGCCATCACCAGCTGCTGCGCGACCTGGTGACCGGCTCCCCGAGGTTATCCCGGAATTCAATCGCATCCATGACATCGCAACGATGATCGAGGCGCATGGCTACAAGCGCATCGACGGGAAGTGGCTGAGCCCGCACAGCAGCTCCGGCATGCCGGGGGTGACGATCACCGAGGGCAAGCTCTTTTCCCATCACACGTCGGACCCGCTGGCGAACGGGCACAAGAATGATGCCTTCGACGTGTTCTGCATTCTGATGTACGACGGCGATCAGCGGGCGGCGACCAGAGCGGCTGCGCAGATCCTCGGTATCGACGCCAAGTCTCGCCCGCCGGCGCCGCCGCCGCTGGGTGAGCTTCCCCGCGCCCCATCGGTTACCGAGCAGGCCGACCAAAGCGAGGCGGGTGTTGACCCTGGTGCACCTGCGAGCACTGAGCCCAGCTCGGCCGGCTCCTCGGCCAACGGGGGGGAGGGGGAAGAAGGTCTGGTGCTGAAAAGTGCCAAGCGCCGCTTCGCCCTGGTCGAAGGCACCACGAACGTGTGGGACATGGACAAGGGGCAGTCGATGAAGCGAGCAGGCTTCGAGGCCCTGGTCGGCAAGCCGCTCGCAAAGCAGTGGATGGAGAGCACCGATAAGAAGCTGGTCTCGTCCGAGCAGGTCAAAGAGCTTGAGCAAGCCCGCAAGATGTCGAGCAAGAAGGGTGGGGTGCTGAACCTCGATCCGCTCGACCGCTATGTGTACATCGACGGCACGAAGGAAGCCTGGGACCGGGAGAAGAAGCGACGCCTGCCCGAGGGCAGCGTCAAGATGGCGCTGGGCGATGCCTACCAGCTTTGGCTGAACAGTCCAAACCGGCGGGTAGTCGACGTCGACCACATCGTGTTCGACCCGACCATGACGAAGGACCCAGCGGTCTACATCAACACCTTCGAAGGCCTGCCGCTTGAGCCGGTGCGCGATGACGCGGCGTGCGAGAACCTACGCTGGCTCATCTCGTTCCTGTGCAACCACGATACGGTGGCTCTGGATTGGCTGATCAAGTGGCTTGCATACCCACTGCAGCACATGGGCGCGAAGATGGATACAGCGGTCCTGTTCCATTCAACGATGGAGGGCTCGGGTAAAAGCCTGCTGTTCGCCGACGTCATGGGCGAGCTGTACGGCCGGTATAGCGCTACGGTCGGTCAGACCCAACTTGAAGGCAGCTTCAACGCCTGGCAGAGCGGCAAGCTGTGGGCGGTGTTCGAAGAGGTTGTCAGTCGTGACCAGCGTTACAACCAGGTGGGCAAGATCAAACACATGATCACCGGCAAGACAGTGCGCATGGAGTCGAAGTTCATCAACGGCTGGGAAGAAGCCAACCACATGAACTCGGTGTTTCTGAGCAACGAGATCATGCCGTGGCCGATCAGCGAGAGCGACCGGCGCATGCTGGTGATGTGGCCGCTGGAGACGTTGCCACCCGAGCGGCAGAAAGCGATCGCCCGCGAGCTGGCCAACGGTGGCGTCGCAGCCTTGTATGCGTGGCTGTTGGACGTCGAGCTGGGCGAGTTCGACCAGCGTACCCGCCCGCCCGAGACTGAGGCGCGGCAGCGGTTGGTTGAGCTGAGCCGCACAGCCTGGCAGACCTTCTTCTATCTCTGGCGCGCCGGTGAGCTGGGGCACGGCCTGTGGGGCTGCTGCCTGAGTTCTGACATCTACGCGATGTTCTTGGAGTGGTGCCACCACAACAAGGAAAACACCATGAGCCAGACCAAGTTCTCGCTGATGTTCAGCGCGAAGGTGGAGAAGACGAGGGCCATCCCCTGGACCGATGGCAACAACCGGCGTTTCGCGGCGTTCTTCTTTCCGAGTGATGGCGATCCTTCCCTGCCCCCATCCGCTGTGGCGGCCGAGCTGGGCAAGAACGTCGTCGAGTGGCGTGCCCGAGCGAAGCTTGCTGGCTGGAGCGTGGACGCATGGGACCACATCAAGAGGCTGGCAGCATGATTCCATCTGTAAGTGTGTTGGGTGTGTTGGGTATGTGTTGGGTTGAATTCTGTAACCCAACACAGGTTCGGGTCCCGGATTCCGTGGCGTTGCGGGCAGGTGTGTTGGGTGTGTTGGGTTTGTGCACGCGCGCGCGCATGCGCGCTTTTTTTAACGGTGATTCCGAAGGGGTGAAAAATCTCTATGCGAGACTCAATAAACCCAACACACCCAACACACTCAACACAGGTTTATCCAATCCATTGAATTTACTGGGTTTTATCTGTGTTGGGTTTGTGTTGGGTTGGCTGAATGTGTGTTGGGTATCGAATTTGGAGGGGTTGCGATGACGATGGATACGGGATTGCGCCTTCAGCTCCTGGTGCAGCTGGCCCAGCACCAGAGCGACATGGCGGCACTGATCGACCCGGTCGAGCGCCTGCGCCTGGTTGGCGATCTGATGCAGCATTGGGGGGATCAGCGTGGACAGCTGGGGTTGGATGCGAGCCTGGGCAGCCAGATGGGCACGATCATGGAATGGAAGGGATCAGCGCCGCGCACGGGTTCATCGGGTGCACGCATTCTGATTTCGGGCGCCGGGCTGGATCACGCTGCTGCCGAGGTCGATGCGGCCGTCGCTGAGTTGGCCCGACGGAATGATCGAGGGGTGACGCTAGCCAAGCTGGCCGAGCTGCGCTATCTCCACGGGGCAACCATCAGGGAGCAGATGCGCGAAGTGGGGCTCCAGGAACACGCCGACCGAACTTACAGAAACTGGGTGAAGGCGCTGCACCTTCAGGTGCTGGCGATCCTGGCTGCGCGTTCGGGCCGAGTTCGGCAACAGACCGTTCGTCGGGTTGGAATGCAACTTGTGTGCAACATTGATGCTACATAGCGACCACATTGTGACGTACCGAAAATCACCCCTTTTCGGTTTTTCCGGTGGCATGTAAAAAGGCGCCACGATATCAAAAGTGCGCTTAGGCGCTTCCCCAACAAGCACTGTGCTGTGCAACCCGCTCCGACCTGTCGGCGCATCGAGAACCCTGCCACCTGGCGGGGTTTTCTTTTTCCGGCGCCGTGCTTTGCCAATTGAGGCCTGCATGAACAGCGAGCAACAAGCGTTAGTCGAGATGCCGATCTGGATGGTGATAGTACTGTCCCTGGTCGGCGGGGTGTCGGGTGAAATGTGGCGGGCCGACAAGGCGGGTGCTCGAGGTTGGGGGCTGGTGCGCCGGCTCGCTCTGCGCTCGGGTGCCTGCGTTACCTGCGGGCTGTCGGCCAACATGCTGTTGTATGCCCTTGGCGCATCGGTGTGGATGGCGGCGGCGGTCGGTTGCTTGACCGCGATGGCCGGCGCCGATGTGGCGATCAACCTCTACGAGCGCTGGGCCGCCAAGCGGCTGGGTCTGGCGCAGGTGCCGCCAGCTGGCACCGAGGCGGGGCAGTGACCCGGCCGGAATCCTGGGTGGGGCCGGGGACCCTGGCGATATTGCCGGGGTACGGGACCGGGAACCCGCGGTTCTTCGTTAGCGGCAGGGTTGCCAGCTTACTGAAATTCAACCTGTTGAAATTGAAAGGTTGTTCGTTTAAAAGCCATTGAAATGGAGGGCTCATGACGGAGTCGAACTTCATGTCAAAGAGCGCCTTCGCGGCTCGCATAGGGAGATCACCCAGCTACATCACCTGGCTGAAAAACAACGACCGGCTGGTGCTTTCTCCCGATGGAAAACTGGTGGATGTGCAGGCGACACTGGCCAAAATTCAGGAGACAGCTGATCCGAGCAAAGCTGCCGTCGCTGCCCGCCATCAGCAGGAGAGAGTTCAGCGGGACGTGTACAGCCAGCTAAATCCATTGGCAGACCTCTCGCCGATCATGAGGCCACCGACCCGGCCTGATGAAAACGAAGCCGAGCGCGATTTACCCACCCAACTGCAACCAGGCGGCGACGCACCTGTGGTGCAGCCAGCGATTCACCAGCCCGCCCAGGGGCCTGACTTCCAGAAGGCGAGGGCGCATCGTGAGTTCTACCTTGCGCGGATCGCTGAGGCTGAGTTCAACCAGCTTAAGGGTAACCTGGTCGAGCGCGAGGCGGTGGAGGATGCCGCCTTTACTGCTGGTCGCACGCTACGGGATCTCATGTTCGGTCTTGCTCCGCAGCTCGCTGCCGAGCTGACCGGTATGAGCGATTCCTGGGAAGTCGAAAAACGCCTCACGGGCGCGTTCCGCCAAGTCTTCGACGACGCGGCGAAGATGAGCGACGCCGATCTCAACCAAGCCATGACACGGAGCTGAGCCTATGCCCACCGGTTACGCGGACGGTGCGAAGGCGTACCGCGAAGCGTATGGCCGGGGGCTGAAGCCCGACCCTGAATTGTGGGTGGACGAATGGGCTGACGAGTACATGCGGATCCCGCGTGATACCGGCGCAGCCGAACCCGGCAAATACCGCACGGCGCGGACGCCGTATGCCCGTGAACCCATGCGCTGCCTGTCGCCAGCGCACCCCTGCAAGCGCGTCATTACGATGGTCGCCTCGCAGCTAATGAAAACGCAGATCGCCCTCAACTGGATTGGGGCGCTGATCCACATGGCGCCGTCCAACATCCTGACGTTGTTGCCGAGCCTGGCTCTGGCCAAGCGGGTGTCTGCGCGGATCGGTAAGACCATCAATGTCACGCCTGAGCTGAAGTCCCGCGTAGCGGCCGCTCGGTCACGGAGTGCACAGAACACCATTGATACCAAAGAATTTGAGGGCGGCACGCTGTACGCGACCACCGCCGGCTCGGCCTCCAACCTGGCCGAGCTGGCTGCGCGCTACATCTACGGCGATGAGATTGACCGCTGGGACGTGGACGTCGATGAAGAGGGGGATCCCGTCGATCTTGCCGAGACGCGGGGCAGTACCTTCGGTCGCAATGCCAAGTTCTACTTCTCCAGCTCGCCGACCATCAAGGGTGCCTCACGCATCGCCGATCTGTTCGAGACCAGCGACCAGCGGTATTACTACGTGCCTTGTCCAACCTGCGGTCATAAGCAGGTGTTGGAATGGGAGCGCTTGCTGTACTCCGCTGATTTTCAGACCGTCCACTACAAGTGCTCCGCGCCTGATTGCGATGTGCTGATCGAGGAACATCACAAGGGTGAGATGCTCGCCCAGGGGGAGTGGCGTTCACACGCCAAAGGTGATGGTGAAACGGTGGGCTTCCACCTCAACGCGCTTTATGCCCCGCTCGGTTGGACCTCGTGGGCAGATCTGGCCAAGCAATTCGAGAAGGCCAAGCGTGCCCAGGACCGGGGCGACCTCGAGCCCATGCAGGTGTTCTACAACACCCGTTTGGCGAAGGTCTGGGACAGTGCGATCGAACAGACCAAAGCCGAAGTGCTGCAGGCCCGCGCGCTGCAAGAAGACTACGTGCTCGGCACCTTGCCCGTGGGGGCGCTTGCGCTGACGGCCTCCGTCGACGTCCAGGCCAACCGCCTTGAGCTGATGGTCATGGCGTGGGGCGCCGGCATGGAGCGCTGGGTGGTCGATCACCAGGTGATCCCTGGCGACCCGGCCGACGAGCGCACCTGGGCGTTACTCGATGACCGGCTAAAGATCCGCTATCGCCACCCTTGCGGTGTAAGCCTGGCGATCCTGGCCACCGGCATCGACTCCGGCGGCCACCACACCCACGAGGTCTACCAGTTCACCCGCGTGCGCCGTTGGCGCAACGTGTTCGCGCTCAAAGGGGCGAGCAAGCCGGGGCGGCCTGTGATCGCCCAGCGCCCGTCGCAGGTGGATGTCACCTGGAAGGGCCAAACCGAGCGCAACGGCGCCGAGCTCTGGATCGTCGGTACCGACACGGCCAAGGACTGGATCTACAACCGCTACAGCTTCGAGAAGGGGTCGGGCGCGCTGCACTTCGCCAAGGATCTGCCGGATGAGTTCTTCCAGCAGTGCGTGGCTGAACGCAAGATCGCCCGCTACGTGAAGGGCTACAAGCGGATCGAGTGGGTCAAGAGCAAGGCCGAGCGCAACGAGGCGCTGGACCTCATGGTGTACAACCTGGCCATGGCCAACTTCCTCGGTCTGCATCGGTACGGCGAACACGACTGGGACAAGCTGCGGCAGGCCCTCGCGCAGGCCAGCCTGTTCGACCAAGGCGAGCAGCAGCCAGCCCGGCCCCAGGCCAGCGAGCCGGTGGCTGATGACCAGGATGAAGACGACTCGCCACCACCAGTTGCACCGGCGCCGGTCAGACGCAGCGACCCGCCACCGCCACAGCCGGCCCCACGGGCCGCGCCTCAATCCATGCAACGCCGCAGCTCCAGCAGCGGATACCTGAAGAGACGCTGACATGGCATACACAAATGCAGACCTCGCCACCGTCGAGCGTGCGATCGCGCGTGGTGAAAAGATCGTTCGGTACTCGGACCGCACCGTCGAATATCGAACGGTCGACGAGTTGATCAAGGCCCGCGACCTGATCCAGTCCGAACTGGTGAAGGCCGCCGGGCCGCGCTCGCGCGTGACTCGCCTCTACCATGGGGGCAAGGGACTGTGAGCGGACGTTACATGTCCCTCGGACGTTCAGGCATTTTGGTGCCCGAGCGGATCAAGGCCAGCTACGAAGGCGCCGCCGAGGGACGGCGCTCATCGGGGTGGGACGCGCCGGACACTGGCGTAAACAGCCTGATCATGCCGGCGTTGCGCAACCTGCGTTCCCGCTCCCGCAGCGCGGTGCGCAATGACCCCTACGCGGCCAACGTCATCGACAAGCGGATCAGCAACCTGATCGGAACCGGCATCACGCCGCATCCCCAGCTCGCCGACAAAGAGCTACGCAAGGCCATGCAGGTGCTGTGGGAGGACTGGGTCGATGAGGCTGATGCCGATCAGCTCACCGACTTCTACGGCCTGCAGGCCCTGGTGGCTCGGACCGTGGAGCAGTCGGGCGAATGCTTCATCCGCCTGCGCCCGCGCCGGTTGGAGGATGGCTACGCGGTGCCGCTGCAACTGCAGTGCCTGGCGCCGGAGTTCGTTCCCCACGACAAATTCGAGGTGACCCGCTTCGGCAACGTCATCCGGGCCGGGATCGAGTTCAACAGTATGGGCCGGCGGGTGGCGTACTGGTGTTATCGGGTCCACCCCAGCGACAAGTCCTCGCTGAACGTAGGCTACAACCAGTTGGTACGCGTCCCGGCCGAGCAGATGCTGCACGTCTTCGAGCCGTTGGAGCCAGGTCAGCTACGCGGTGTGCCGCGCCTGGCACCGGTCCTGAAGCGCTTACGCAGCCTGGACAACTTCGACGATGCTGTGCTGTTCCGGCAGGAAGTGGCCAACCTGTTCGCAGGCTTCGTGCGCAAACCCGTGCCGGAGGGGCGGCCACAGATTGATCCCCTCACTGGTGCGCCCCTCGACCTCGACCGAGACGGCTTCACCCCCATGGTGGGGCTGGAGCCCGGCACGGTGCAGGAGCTGGGGGCAGGCGAGGAGATCGAGTTCTCTGACCCACCGGACGCGGGTAATAACTACCGCGACTTCATGCGGCAGCAGCTGATGGCCGCTGCTGCTGGCACCGGCTTGCCGTACGAGTTGATGACTGGCGACATGCAGGGCGTGAACGACCGCGCGATCCGCGTGGTGCTGACCGAGTTCCGGCGCCGGCTGGAGCAGCTCCAGTTCCAGGTCTACGTCCACCAGTTGTGCCGTCCTGTGCGGCAAGCCTGGTTGGACATGGCTGTCCTGGCCGGGGTGCTAGACCTGCCTGACTACTCGCTGCGTCGCCGCGAGTACCGGCGGACCCGCTGGGTGCCGCAAGGCTGGGCCTACATCCACCCGGTTCAAGACGTCCAGTCCCGGCAGATGGAAATCGCTGCCGGCTTCACCACGCGCAGCGAGACCTGCTTGCGAAACGGTACCGATGCCGAGGTGGTGGACGAAGAGAACGCCGCCGATCTCGCCCGGGCGCAGGCCCTGGGTATCAAGTACAGCACTTTGTCGGCGGTCGATGACGATCCCGACGAGAAGGAGAAGCCATGACCCCCTTTATACCGCTCCGCATCTTCAACAAGGCGCCCGCGCCGCAACCGGAAAACGAGCAGCACTGGTACCGCATCAGCGCCGCGACCAAGGCTGAAGGCGCTGCAGACACCGAGCCAGCGCCGATCGAGATCTACATCTATGGCGAGATCGGTGGCTGGGGCATCACCGCCAACCAGTTCCTCCGCGATCTGAAGGCGATTGATGACGGTGTCTCGCCGGTGCACGTGGCCTTCAACACCAACGGCGGCGACCTGTTCGAGGGTGTGGCTATCCATAACGCGCTGGCCCGCCTGGGCGAGCGCTGCACCGCCCGGATCGATGCCTTGGCGGCCAGCGCAGGTAGCGTTGCGGTGTGCGGCGCTCACCGGGTGGTGATGGCGTCGAACGCGATTCTCATGATTCACAACCCTTACACCTGGATCGAAGGTGACGCCGACGAGCTGCGCCGGGTGGCCGACGTGCTCGACCAGGCGTTCGAAGTGATCATTGCGGCTTACAAGGCCAAATCGCCCGAGATTGACGAAGCCGAGCTGCGGCGCCTGGTCAACGATGAGAGCTGGCTCACGGCGCAAGAGGCCCTCGACCTCGGGCTAGTCGATGAGATTGGCAGCGGCGTGCAGGTGCGGGCCTGCCTGGGCAATGGCGCGGCCATGGCCCGGTACCAGAAAACCCCGCAACCGTTGCTCGATCAGTTGGCTGGTAAGCCACCGGCAGATGATCCAGCAAAGCCGCCTGCGCCGATCAAGCCTGACGTCGCCGACTCCACGGCGCTGGCGCTGATGATCACCCAGGGCTGCACCAAGGCCGGTATCGGCAATCTGGCTGAAACGTTGATCACTTCGACCAAGCTGACTGACGCGACCACGGTGCAGGCTGCGCTGAAGCAGGCCAAGGGCGTACACGATCTCTGTGTCGCGGCGCGGCTGCCTGAGCTGACGAAAGAGTATGTCACTGCCGGCCTGGACGCTGACGCGGTGCGGGCGCGGCTGTTCGAGAAGATTGTCAGCTCCGGCAAGGGCTTCGAGATCAATAACTCGTTGCCGCCGGCCGACGACGATCAAGAGAAGGTGAAGGCGCAACTCCCTAATCCATCCAGCATCTGGGCAGCCCGCCGGCTGGCCGCCAACAAAGGAGCACGACCATGAGCAACATCCAACAGGAACCGGTCCACGCCGGTGAGTTCCTGCTTTCTGAGGGCGCGGGGAAGATCTCTCGCGAAGCCATCAACATCGCAGCCGGCCCGGCCCTGGTCGCTGGGCAGTTGCTCGGCCTGGTCACGGCAACCGGCGAGTTCGCGCCCTACGCTCCTGCGGCTGAAGACGGTACTGAAAACGCCGTTTGCATCCTTTTCGCCCCGCTCGGTGAGTCGGACATCTCGCGCCGGGGGCGCGCTGTCGTGCGGCTGGCCGAGGTCACCGAGGCGTTGCTGACGGGCGTCGATGCTGATGCCGAAAAGTCCCTGGCGAAGCAGTTCATCATCCTGCGCTGATCCGACCTCCTCTTTCTCCCAGCCCCGCCTTGTGCGGGGTTCTTACTTTCTGGAGTACCCCATGGCTGAGATTGCCATTTTTCAAGACGATGCCTTCAGCGTTGCAGCCCTGACCGCTGCCATCAACGAGCAGGAGTACGTGCCGGGCCGTTTGGCCGCCCTCGGCCTGTTCCGCGAGGAGGGCGTACCGACCCTGACCGTTCAGATCGAAAAGGACGGCGATACGCTGGCCTTGGTTCCTGCAGGTGAACGTGGGACCTCTGGCCTTGTGGTCGGCGGCAGCAAGCGCAAGCTGATCCCGTTCAACACCATCCACCTGCCGCAGCGCTTCTCGATCAAGGCCGACGAGATTCAGGGCATTCGTGCGTTTGGTACCACCACCGAGCTCCAGGCCGTTCAGGCCGTGGTGAACAAACGCCTGAGCAAGGTGCGCAGCCAGCTGGACGCCACCCATGAGTATCACCGCATGGGTGCTGTGAATGGTCAGGTGCTGGACGCCGACGGCACCACGGTGCTGCTGGACATCTACAAAACCTTTGGTGTTTCCCGGCAGACGATGTCGATGGGTCTCAACGATCAGAACGCCAACGTCCAGGCCCAGTGCGTCGATGCGCTGGACATGCAGGAAGACGCGCTCGGCAACGTCACCACCACTGGTGCACGCGCTTTCTGTGGCAAGACGTTCTGGAAGAAGCTGATCGCTCACAATTCGGTGGTTGAGACCTACAAGGGCAGCGAGCAGGCCGCATCCCTGCGGGGTGACGGGCGTGCGTCGTTCGAATTTGGCGGCATCAGCTGGGAGCGCTATCGCGGCAAGGTAGGCGGCAAGGCCTACGTTGCCGACGACGAGGCCCGCCTGGTACCCGAGGGCGTCTCGGATCTGTTCCTTTCGATCTACGCACCGGCGGACTACATCGAGACGGTCAACACCGAAGGCCTGCCGTACTACAGCAAGATCGAGGAGATGCCGTTCGGCAAAGGTGTCGACGGCGAGGCGCAGTCCAACCCGCTGCACATCTGCACTCGTCCCCGTGCAGTAATCCGCCTGACGCTCTGATCATGGCCTTCCGTGACCTGATCGACGAAGTGGACGACACGGTGTTCGAAGTCCTGGGCGACGCGGCGCGGATCGAGGGCCGTGACGTGCTGGGAATGTTCTCGGCGCCCTGGCTGCAGCCAAAGCTCGGCCGCATCAACACGGGCCTGCGTGAACCGCACTTGGTCATCCGCGTTGCGGACAACGCAGGCGTCCAGTCCCGGCAGAAGGTCGAGATCGATCTGCCGGAAGAGGACGGCGGCGGCACCTACACGATCACCAACATCGAACCCGGCGGCGACGGCCTGGTCACCCTGGTTCTGAGGAAGGCGCCATGAGCGTTGGCAGCTATCACAAGGTGTCTTCCAGCACCGGGATGATCACCCTGCAGGCGGTGCCGCAGCAGGTCGCACGGTTCGATGAGTTTGTGGCGTTGGCTCCCAAGGCCATCGCCAAAGCTCAGCGTCGAGCGATCAACAAGACCCTGCGCTGGCTGCGCACCCACGTGGGCAGGGCGGTCGCTGTGCAGGAGCGGATTGCCGTGGCCTCGGTTCGTCAACGCTTGCGGACCTATCCGGTGGGCGGTGATGGTCGCGGCAAGCTGTGGTTCGGCCTTGACCCAATCGCAGCAAGTCGCGCGGGTCGGCCACGGCAAACCCGCAACGGGGTCTCGGTGGCCGGGCGCCGCTACCAGGGGGCATTCTTCAAGGCCGTGTACGGGAGCAACCCCGATATCTGGATCCGCACGGCCAGCAAGCACTTCAAGGCTAGCGACTACCCCGCCAGCGAGGTCTCGGGCAATGGCGGTGCCAGCTCCGGCTGGATCGCCGAGAACGGCAGTCGTTTCCCGCTGGTCAAGGCGATGATCTCCCTGGAAGACGTCAGGCCGCACTTCGAGGCGTGGACCGCAAAGGCCCACCAGCGGTTGCTGGAGGTCATGAGGCAAGAGCTCAACTACGAGCTGCAGAAACTGTTGGGGAGGGTTGGTAATGGCTGACGATCCGATACCCCTCGAGCGCTTGTACGCCGCGATCGAGGAGCACATCAGCCGGACGCTGCCTGCGCTGCAGTATGTCGGCACCATGCCCGACCGGCTTGATCGCATTGTTGTCCCCGCAGTGGTGATTGAGCTTGTCGAGTGGGAGCCCGGGCCGGACCCAGGAACAGGTGAAGCTGGTGTAGAGGCGCGTTTTGAGGCGCGGGTCATCGTTGCAGGGGAGGAAGAACATAGCCTTCGTATCGCCGCATTCTCTGCGGCCCAGTTGACGGTGTTACTGCGCATGCAGACATGGGGCATCGAAGTCGAGCCGGCCAAGTTCGTCCGCGCAGCACAGGACTGGACGCGGCCGGAGCTAGACGGATACGCCGTCTGGGTCGTCGAGTGGACCCAGGTCATCTACCTCGGCGAGGAGGAATGGCCCTGGCCGAATCAGCCACCCGGCTCGATCGTCTGGGGCTTTGTCCCGGAAACCGGCGAGGGCAACGAGAGTAGCTATCGACCGCCGGAGGCCATGGAATGAGTTACGCAAGCGCGATGCACGACCGCATGCTGGCCAGCCTGGTGATCCCGTGCCGGGTGGTCGCTGTCGACCTCGCTGCGGCCATGGTTCGTGTGTCGGACGGCAACGGCTGGACCAGCGCTTGGGTGCGCTGGCACAGCCAGGCCGCTGGCAAGGCGCGCCACTGGCGAGCGCCGAGCCTGAGCGAGCAGGGGGCGCTGATCAGCCCGAGCGGCGAGCCTGCCCAGGGCACGTTCGTACCGGGGCTGTACGGCAACGCCGGCCCGGCGCCGGACAACCGGGACCATGTCGAGGTCTGGCGTTTCGACGACGGTGGCTCCCTGGTCTACGACTGGCAGGCCAACAGCTACACGATCGAGCTGCCCAGCGGCACGGTCATGGTTAAGGTCGGGGCCACCCAGGCCGTGCTTACCGATGACGCCATCACGGCTCAGTCCTCGAGCATCACCGCCCAGGCTGACACGATCACGCTGACCGGCGCGGTCACAATCAACGGGGCGCTGATGGTCACAGGTGACATCAACGGAGGCGGACGGATCATCGACACTGCCGGCAACACGGCAAACCACAAACACTGAACAGAGCCCGCCTAGTGCGGGCTTTTTCATGCCTGGAGGAAACCATGGCCAGAACACAGAAAGAGCCTGAAGAGGGCAGCGAGGTGGCGCCGGTACCGCGCGGGCCGGTGACTTTCATTGATCAGGAGTACACCCGCCGCAAGTTGATCCTGCCCGACTGGGTGGAGCTCGAAGTGGTGCAGGGGCGGGTCACGATCAAGGGGGATGACGCGGTGGGCTTGGCCTACATGCGCAATCGGTCCGACTTCAAGGAGGCCTGACCGTGATCGGCATGGATCGTCGAACGGGCCAGCCAGTCTCCGGCCTGGGGCACCTGCGGCAGTCCATCGAGGACATCCTCACCACCACGGTCGGCAGCCGTCGGATGCGCCCTGAGTACGGTTGCCAGTTGCGGCGGTATGTCGACCTGCCGGTGAACGAAGGCTGGAAAAGTGCGGTGCAGGCTGAGGTCGCCCGGGCCCTGGGGCGATGGGAGCCGCGCCTGCGGCTTGAGCGGGTGCGGGTTGTTGCCGTTCTCGACGGCAGGATCGACCTGCAGTTGACCGGTGAGTACCTGGGCGACAGCGCAGTGTTGGAGGTGAGTGTATGAGCGCAGTGGATCTATCGCAGCTCCCAGCGCCTCAGGTGCTGGAGAGCCTCGATTTCGAAGGGGTGTACGACGAAGAGCTACAGCGCTTTCGCGCGTACATGGGGGATAAATGGGATGCGTTGCTTGAGAGTGACCCGATCACCAAGCTCCTCGAGCTGGGCGCGTACCGGCGGATGCAGAACCGGGCGCGGGTCAACGACGCGGCCAAGGCCTTGATGCTGGCCTATGCACGCGGCGCTGACCTGGACCAGCTGGCCGCCAATGTGAACCTGCAGCGGTTGGTGGTGCAGGCCGAGGACCTGAATGCGGTGCCTCCGGTCGAGCGCATCCTCGAGGCGGACGATGCGCTGCGTGAGCGCGTGCAGTTGGTCTATGAGGGCCTGACCACCGCCGGCCCGCGGAACAGCTACATCCTGCATGCGCGCAATGCCTCCGGCCGGGTGGCGGACGCGACAGCCGAAAGCCCGGCCCCGGCCGAGGTGGTTGTCACGGTGCTGGATCTGGAGGGCATCGGCGTGCCGCCGCCGGAGCTGCTCGAGACGGTGCGCGCCCATCTGAGCGACGACGATGTGCGCCCGGTGGCAGACCGTCTCACCGTCCAGGCGGCCGAGATCCTGCCGTATCGAGTCGAGGCCGTGCTCTACAAGGCTGGTGCGGGGCCGGAGAACGAAGCCATCCTGGCGGCGTGCCGGGCTCGGTTGCAGGCTTGGGTTAACCCCCGGCGCCGGTTGGGCCTTGAGGTTTCACGGTCGGGGATCGATGCCCAGCTGCACATTGACGGTGTGAGCCGCGTGGAACTGGTGGGGTGGACGGACATCCGCCCCACGAAGGAGCAGGCGGCCTGGTGCGAGACGATCGACGTGGCATGGGGTGGCTGACATGAAAAGCCTGCTCCCCGTGAACAGCACCCAGCTGGAACGCGCCGTCGAGGTCGCCACGGATGAGCTGACCGATATCCCACTGCGGACTCTGTACAACCCCGACACCTGCCCGGCGAATCTGTTGTACCAACTGGCCTGGGCCTGGTCGGTGGACCGCTGGGACGACACCTGGTCGGAGGCGGTCAAGCGGTCGGTGATCCGCTCCGCGTTCTTCGTTCATGCGCACAAGGGCACGATCGGCGCGCTTCGCCGCGTCGTCGAGCCGTTCGGCTACCTGATCGAAATCAACGAGTGGTGGGAGCAGTTGCCCCCGGCTACTCCGGGCACCTTCGGGCTGAGGATCGGTGTTTCGGATGGGGGTATCGATGAGGAAACCTACCGGGAGCTGGCCTCCCTGCTGGATGACGCCCGTCCTGTAAGCCGACATCTGACCGCTCTGCAGATCAGTCTCGAGACCAACGGGGCGTTCTACCTGGCCGGGTCACTGAGTGAGGGCGATGTGCTGGACGTCTATCCGCCCGTTCAACTCGACATTGAGGTCGCTGGCGTCATTGGGCGCGGTGGCCGTGAACATACAATTGACACTCTGGATATCGCACATGGTTGACCAAAACTCCCAGTTTTACGCCATCCTTACCAATGTGGGGGCAGCGAAGCAGGCCAATGCGGATGTCTTGGGCATCCCATGGAAAATCACCCAGATGGGCGTGGGCGACGCCAACGGCTCCGACCCCACCCCCAACGCCACCCAGACCAGCCTGATCAACGAATGGCGCCGGGCGCCGCTGAACCAACTGAAAGTTGACGACAAGAACAGCGCGATCATTGTCGCCGAGCAAGTCATCCCGGCGGATGTCGGTGGCAAGTGGATCCGCGAGATCGCGTTGTACGATGCCGATGGCGACATGATTGCCGTGGCAAACTGCGCGCCGACTTACAAGCCATTGCTTAGTCAGGGGTCCGGCCGGACCCAAGTTGTGCGCATGAGCTTGGTCGTCAGCAGTTCCAGCAACGTGCAGTTAAAAATTGATCCTTCGGTTGTTCTCTCGACTCGAGAGTTTGTGACCGAAGAGCTGGCCCGCCAGGACTTCAAGCATTCTGTACTTGTGGCCACCACGGCATCGATCACTCTGAGCGGCCTGCAGACTGTTGACGGCGTGCCGTTGCCCGCCGGGGCTCGGGTCCTGGTGAAGAACCAGGTCGCAGCAAAGGACAACGGCCTCTTCACAGTCGTTGCAAGCGGGCCTTGGACGCGCTGCGTCGACGCTGACAACAGTGCCAAGGTGACTTCCGGCCTGTTCGTGCTGGTTGAAAAAGGTACCGCCAACGGCGACAGCGCCTGGCAGCTTGTGACCGATGACCCGATCAACGTTGGCGTCACCCCGTTGGCGTTTGAAATGGCCTTTGGCCGGACTGGTGTGGCCGCAGGCACCTATCGGAGCGTGCAAGTCGACAAGTACGGTCGTGTCGTTGCTGCCACAAACCCGACGACAGTTGCGGGCTATGGCTTGACTGATGTCTTCACGAAAAGTGAGACCTACAACCGAGCAGAGATCGCGCAGGCGATTTCGACCGCAGTCTCTGCGCTCATTGATTCTGCGCCGGGTGCACTCGACACATTGAAAGAGTTGGCCGCCGCCTTGGGCAATGACCCCAACTTCGCGACTACGATGCTCAATGCGCTGGCACAGAAAGCCAACCTGAGTGGTGCAGCGTTTACTGGCTCTATCGCAACTACCGGAAGCCTCACGGTCGGCACCTCACTCGAACTCGGGCGAACCGATGGGGTAGCATCGGTCGCATACATTGATCTTCACTGCGGTGCGACGCCGACTGACTATGACGCCCGTATTTCTGCATTCGGCGGGAATGGTACAGCTGGCGGCGGAGACATCACGTTCACGGGGAAATCTCTGTCCTTCGCACAGCTTCCGACGGCGCCCGCTCATCTCGTGAACAAGGCCGCGCTGGATTCGGCAGTAGCGTCAAGGGCACCGCTGGACTCGCCGACGTTCATGGGCACTGTGTCTGGACCGACGCCCTCCGCAGGTGCGAACAACAAGCTGTTTGCAACAACTGAGTTTGTTCAGCTGGTAGTTGCTGCCCTGATTGATTCTGCACCTGCTGCTCTGAACACGCTGAAGAAGCTGGCCGCCGCCTTGGGCAATGATCCGAACTTCGCGGCAACGATGTCCACCGCGCTGGCATCGAAGGCGAACAAGGCAACAACGTTGGCCGGCTATGGCATTACAGATGCGTACACGCCCAGCACTGCAACCGAGGCAGTTGCCGGGCTCATCAAGCTGGCGACTCTGGCGAACATGAATGCAGGCGACAGCGATGGAGTCGCTGTGACACCGTACAAGCTCCTCAAAGGGTTGTCGCTCATCAAGGCCGGGATCGGGGCGCTCAAGCTGCCGGACTGGCTCGGCGGCTTAATTTTTCAGTGGGGGAATGTAGCCCCGGTGCCGGCGGCGGGTGTCTCGATATCGTTCCCAACAACTTTTCCTAATGCACCCTTTGGGGTCTTTCCGGCCATCATCACGCCGGCCCCGGATGACTACGAAATCATGGTCTCTAACGTGGCACAGCAAGGCTTTGTGCTCAGATCGTACGCAGTGCAGATCCCGAATGCGTACTGGTTCGCCCTCGGTTATTGATTAGGAGTCGGAAATGAAGAAGTTTTATAGCCCAAGTGCGCGCGGCTTCTACGATGAGTCCTTCCACGGGAACAGGTTTGTTGTGGGGCTCAGTGGCGAGCTAGTGCAGAACCCAGAATGCAGCATCCCCGGCGACGCTGTGGAAGTGACTGATGAGGTTCATGCATGGCTGCTCGCTGGTCAAAGTGCAGGCAAGCACATCAGCCTCAGCCCGGGCGGTATGCCGACCTTGGTCGATCCGCCGCCGCCTAGCGCCGAGGAATTGGCTGCGACTGAGCGCCACTGGCGCGATCAGGAGTTAGGTTCGGCTATCTGGTTGCGAGACCGACACCGTGATCAGCAAGAGATCGCCACAAACACAACGCTGACAGCCGAGCAGTTCCGCGAGTTGCTCGTGTACATGCAGGCTCTGCGAGATTGGCCGCAGGCGGAGCAGTTTCCTGAAATCGCCTACCGGCCTGTAGCGCCACCATGGCTCGCTGAGCTGACCGAATAAAGCCCCGCACAGTCGGGGCTTTTCTTTGTGTGCGTGTCGGCGGTTGCCGGCAGCACTTTCCAGGCCTCGCTCGCGGGGCCTTTTCGTACCTGGAGACTTTGCATGAGTGGCTTTTTCCATGGCGTTACCGTAACGAACGTCGACACCGGCGCGCGCAGCATCGCGCTGCCTTCATCGTCCATCATCGGTCTGGTCGATACCTTCACCGAGGGAGCGGAGGCCTCGGCCAAGGCCAACGACCTGGTGCTGATCACCAGTGAGCGCGAGGCGGTCGCCGCGTTCGGGCCGAATGCGGCCATCACCAAGGCCTGCCGCGCCATCTACACCCGTGCCAAGGCAGTGATCGTCGCCTGTGGCGTAGCCAAACTGGTCGACCCGGCCGAACAGGTGTCCGCGATCATCGGCGGTACCAAGGCAGACGGCACCCGCACCGGCCTGCAGGCGCTGCTCGATGGCAAGAGCCGGTTCAACGCCCAGCCGCGCCTGCTGGTCACCCCCAAGCACAGCGCCACCCAGGCGGTCGGCACCGCCCTGGTGGCCCTGGCCGACAAGCTGCGTGGCATCGCCATCATCGACGGGCCGGGTACCACTGACGAAGCGGCGATCGCCTACGCCGGTGAGTTCGGGGCCAAACGTGCCTACCTGGTCGACCCGGGTGTGCGGGTCTGGGACGGCGATGCCAGCAGCACGGTGACCCAGCCCAGCTCGGCCTGGGTCGCCGGCCTGTTCGCCTGGACCGACCGCGAATACGGCTTCTGGGCTTCGCCGTCGAACAAGGAGTTCGTGGGCATCACCGGTACCGGCCGTCCGGTCGAGTTCCTCGATGGCGACGAGACCTGCCGGGCCAACCTGCTGAACAACGCCAATGTGACCACGATCATTCGCGACGACGGCTATCGCCTGTGGGGCAACCGCACCCTGTCCAGTGATCCGAAGTGGGCCTTCGTCACCCGCGTGCGGACCATGGACATCGTCATGGACGCGATCCTCTACGGCCACAAGTGGGCTGTAGACCGATCGATTACCGCGACCTACGTCAAGGACGTGACCGAGGGCCTGCAGGCGTTCATGCGCGACCTGAAGAACCAGGGCGCGATCATCAACTTCGAGGTGTTCGCCGACCCTGAGCTGAACACCGCAAGCCAGCTGGAGCAGGGCAAGGTGTATTGGAACATCCGCTTTACCGATGTCCCGCCGGCTGAAAACCCCAACTTCCGCGTCGAGGTCACCAACCAGTGGCTGACCGAAGTCCTCGACGCCAACGCATAAGGAGCGAACCCCATGGCGATGATTCCCGAAACGCTGGCCAACCTGAACCTGTTCGTCGACGGTGTCAGCTTCCAGGGCGATGTGCCCAGCCTGACCCTGCCCAAGCTCACCCTGAAAATGGAGGAGCACCGCCCGGGCGGGATGGACATGCCGATCGAGATGGAACAGGGCATGGAGAAACAAGAGGCCGCCTTCACCACCACCGGCGTGCGCCGCGAGTCGCTGAAGTTCTTCGGCCTGGCCGACGGCACCGCCTTCAACGGCACCTTCCGTGGTGCCTTCCAGGGCCTCAAGGGCAAGGTCACTGCGGTGATCGTTACCCTGCGCGGCGCGCTGAAGGAGGTCGACATGGGCGACTGGAAGGCGGGCGACAAGGCCGAGATCAAGCACAACGTCGCGGTGACCTACTACAAGCTCGAGGTCGACGGGCGCCTGATCTACGAGATCGATGCCTTGGGCATGAAGCGGGTGATCGACGGCGTCGACCAGCTCGCCCAGCAACGCCAGGCCCTGGGCCTGTAACTCCCTCACAGATAAGGACAACACCCCATGAGCAAGAAAATTCCCGCTTACCTGCAGGTTGATACAGACCGCGTCATCGTCACCTTGAGCAAGCCGGCCGAGTGCAATGGCGTGCAGGTGGACAAGCTGAGCCTGCGGGCTCCGACGGTGCGCGACATCCGTGCGGCACAGCAGCTCACCAATGGTGACGACGAGCAACGCGAACTGAACCTGTTCGCCTCCCTGGCCGAGGTAGGTGTGAAGGACCTCGAAGGCCTGACCCTGAAGGACTATTCCCGCCTGCAGACCGGTTACTTTCGTCTGGTGCAAGACGACGAAGTTTGACCCGCGATCCCAGAAGCAGCTGGCCAAGCGGCTGGCGAAGGAGCTGGGTTTCTCGGCAGCCGAGATCTCGGCGATGTCGTGGATGGACATCGTCTGGTGGCTCACGGATTGAGCCTGCAGGAGGGTAGCGCATGGCAAAGCTGGCGATCGCGCTGGAAATTGGCGGGGCCGTTGCCGCATCGCTTGGTTCGGCATTTGGTACCGCCAAGGGTCATATCAAAAAGCTCGAGGAGAGCGGCAGCCGCGCGAAGGTGTTGAAGAACACGATCGGCGAAACGATCAAGCTTCGGGATGAATGGAAGAAGGCTCACGACAGCGGCGCGGCCGCGGCCTCCGGGTTGCTGCGGCGCCTGGAGGGCAATCTCGATGCGCTGAAGAAACAGGGCGTCGAGGTCGGGCGGCTGGCGAAGGAGTACCAGCGCCTGGGGCGTGAGGCCAAGGTGGCGGATCTGCAGCAGAAAGGCCGGCAGCAGATCAGCTCGGGCCAGTCGCTGCTCAAGCCAACCCTGGCCGCTACGGCGGTGGGAGTCGGTATGGCGGCGATCCCGACCAAGATCAGTGCAGACTACCAGGCCATCATCCGTGACATCGCGATCAAGGCCGATGTGGCAAATAAGCCTGAGGAGGCCCAGCTCACCCGGACGGTGATCGACACGGCCAAGGGCACTGGCATGTCGCGAAATGATGTCGCCGACCTGGTCAATCAGTTGGTCGGTGCTGGTATGGAACTGGACAAGGCGTTGGCCTATGCGCCCACGGCTGCGAAGTTTGCGGTAGGGCAGGGGGCCAGCGGCGTCGACACTGCCTCGATGATCATGGCGCTGCAGCAGAACGCCAAGATCACGGACCCGAAGGTGATGGAGCAGGCCTTGGAGGCGATCGCCTACCAGGGACAGGCGGGCAGCTTCGAAGCCAGTGATATGGCGCGCTGGTTCCCGCAGCTGCTGGCCGGCATGGAGAAGAGTGGCAGCACCGGCCTCGATGCGGTGACGTCGCTTGGCTCAATGCTGCAGGTGCAGATGAAGACGGCCGGCGGTTCGGACGAAGCGGCGAACAACTTCAAGAACTGGATCGAGAAGATCGGCTCCGGCGAGGTAGTCGATGCCTACAAGAAGGCAGGTATCGACTACCAGGCCTCGCTGAATACAGGGATCCAGAAGGGCATGTCGACAATTGAGTCGAGCATGGCCTTGGCCCTGCGCTACGTTGAGGCCACTGACCCGGCCAAAGCCAAGAAGATCAAAGACGCGCAGGCAGGGATCAGCAAGGAAGCCGACCCGGTCAAGGCCAAGGCCGCGCTGGAAGCGCTGGAGAAGTCCTTGCGTACTGGTGACCTGTTCGCCGATATGCAGGTTAAGGCCGCGCTCACAGCGTATTCGCAGAACCGCGACCTTTACACCCAGCTGAAGAACGACTCGACCAAGGCAACCGGGATTCTGGACAAGAACCTGGCCGAGCGCCGTGAGACGTCGTCGCAGATCTGGACCGAGACGCTGCAGTCGATCGATGACGGCATGCGCAGTGCGGGTGACGCGATTCGGCCTGTGACCGACAAGATCGGCTTGGGCATCACGTTCGTGGCTCGTGGGCTGACCACGCTGTCGGACAAGCTGCCCGGTCTGGTGATGGGGATCGCGGGCATCGCTGCTGGCATTAGCGCGCTGCTGGCTGTCTACAGCACCGCGAAGATTGGCAAGGGTGTCCTGAACGTCATGCGCGGTCGCCGCATGGGCCGCGGTGCTGCTGATGAAGTTCCCGAGACCGGCAACAAGGTCGTCGACGCCGGTCTGGGTGTCCTGGGCAAGGTGTTCGGCGGTGCAGCGGCGAATGATGCTGGTGGTGGCCTGGGTAACGAGCCACAGCGCGTGTTTGTCGTCAACGCCAATGACTTGGGTGGGTTTGGCTCATCGGCCGACGTGGGTGATCCGGGTGGTCGACGGCGCCGCCGGCAGCGCAGGGGCCGGGGTGGACCTGCGCCGCGTCGATCCGCTCCTACGGGGGCTGTTGGCCGAGTCGCTCGAGCAGGCGCGGCGACAGGTGTGGCAGCCGCAGGTGCTGCGACGGCTGCAGCCGAGGTCGGGCGCATAGGCCGGATGATGGGTGCCGTCGGCAAGGTGTCGAAGGTGGTCGGCAGGCTCCCAGGCGGGAAGGTGCTCGATGCGGGCATGACCGTGGTCGAGACGGCCATGAACGCGAAAACCCAGGACGAGAAGGCCGAGGGCTACGGCAGTGCGGCGGGCGGGTTGGCCGGCGCGCTGGCGGGTGGTGCTGCAGGTGCGGCGCTCGGTTCTGTTGTGCCCGTGTTGGGCACGGCGATTGGTGGTGCTATCGGGGCTGCGATCGGCGGCCTCGGCGGTGAGGGCCTGGGTGGTTGGCTGGGCAAGAAACTGTTCGGCGAGGACGAACAGGTGGCGAAGGCCGACAAGGACAAAGCCGCGCCAGGGGATGTCGCGCGATCGATCGCAGCTGCAGCGCCCGCTCCCACGGCGCCCGTCGTGGCCCAGGCGCTCGAGCAAGCCAAGCCCAAGACAGACCCGCCCAAGGTCGACCAGCAGTTCTCGTACATGCCCAACATGCCGATCACTGTTCAAGGCGACGTCAAGGATCCGCAGCAGGTGTTTCGCTCGCTCGAGGGGATGATCCGCAACAGCTGGGAGACCTGGTCACGGGAAAGCCTTGCGCGACAGGCTGCTGGCCAGCTCTTCGATCAACCACATGTCTAAGGAGGTGCCATGGCCTACATGGCGTCCATGCAGTCGACGCTGTCGTCGTTGATTGCGGCGGGGGAGGCTGGCCGCACCAGCCTCGACGGTATGCTGGGACCGCTGACCGGTGCCGTCGGCGATATGACCGGAGCCGCCTCGGAGCTGGAGAGCCTGCCAGTCCTTGGCCCGGCCCTCGGCCAGAAGCTGCAGCGCACGATGCGGGCGATCATCGCCGCCCAGTCCACGGTGGGCCAGGTGGCGTCGACCTACAGCCAGGTGGTCAGCGGTGCTGGGACGGTACAAGACCGTCTCGGTTCGCTGAAGGAGCAGGCCGGCAGGGCCTCGGCGGCGATCAGCCGCATCGCTGGGCAGGCAAGCCCTACGCTGGCCAACATCCTGCCCACCAGTGCGCTTGCGCCGCTGGCCACGCCGGCAGCCGATGCCGTCAAGCCATTCCCGCATCTGCTGATCCTGCAGTCGCTCGACGCCAAGCTGCAGCCGTACTACTTCAACTTGGATACAGCGGCCTTCGACGAGCTGCGCCGGCAGACGTCGGCGCGCTGGGCCGGCCAGGAGCGCCTGACGCGAGCCATTGCGCAGCAGGCGGTCGGGCAGGGTGAGGACAAGATCACGCTTAAGGGGGTGATCTTCACGAGCAGGGGTGGGATCAAGCAGCTGGATGCGCTGCGCACAATCGTCCGCCGGCTACAGCCGGTCAGCCTGGTGACCGGTTACGGCGACGTGCTGGGCACCTGGTGCTTGACCAGCCTGGACGAAGAGCAAGGCGCGCTGCTGGCCGGCGGCATTCCGCGAAAGCAGGGTTTCTCACTGGAGTTCGTGAGTTATGGCAATGACATGCAGAACGTCTGACGGGGATCTGCTGGACACGCTGTGCTACCAGCACTACGGGCACCTCAACGGCACGGTCGAACTGGTGCTGCAGGAGAACCCTGGGTTGGCGGATGAGCCGCAGCCCTACCGCGCGGGGGTGATCATCGTGCTGCCCGAGCTGGCAGCACCGTCGATCGAGACAATCGAGCTGTGGGGGTGACCCACCGCCACACACCGAGCCCCGCCCAGTGCGGGGCTCATTCATTCTGGAGGGCCTATGCAACCCACTTTCCGCATCGTCGCTGATGGCCGGGACATCACGATGCTGATCAACGACCGACTGATCCTGCTGAGAACAACCGACAAGCCCGGTATGGACTCCGACGAGTTCGAGCTGCGGATCGATGACCGCGATGCCGCAGTAGCATTGCCTGCTCGGGGCGCCCGGATCGAAGTCCACCTGGGCTACGTTGGCCAGCCGCTGGCTCGTCTGGGGCGGTACACCGTCGACGAGATCGAGGTCTCAGCGCCGCCCCGTACCATGGTGATCCGTGGCAAGGCCAGCGATATGCGCGGCACCGGCAAGACCACGCGCAGTGGCAGCTGGGAAGGCGTGCCCCTGTCGCAGATCGTCCGCGACATCGCCGCGCGCAATGGCTGGACACCGGTCTGTCCGGTGCAGACGAAGGTTGATCGCGTCGACCAGCGCAACGAATCCGACTTTAACTTCATCACTCGCCTGGCCAAGCAGTACGACTGCACGGCGAAGGTGGCCGACGGCAAGCTGCTGGTCATGCCTCGGGAAGCCAGCCTGAGTGCCAGCGGGAAGTCCTTTGGTGCGGTCACGGTCACCCCGGCGGACGTGAGCCGGTGGCAGTTCCGACTCGGCGATCGCAGCGCGCAGGCGGCCGTGAAGACCACGCACCAGGACAAGAGGACTGGAGAACTGGCCGTCATCGAGCTGAGCAACGACGACGCCCCCTCCGGCCTACCGGGCGTGCATACCGATCGCCACATCTACCCGAACAAGTCGGCAGCCCAGCAGGCGGCCAAAGCCAAGCTCGCGGCATTCAACCGCAGCACGGCGAGCGTGCGCCTGCAGATGACCGGGCGAACTGATCTCTTCGCTGAGCGGGTGATCACCGCCCAGGGCTTCAAGGATGGGCTGGACGGGCAGTACCTGGTCGACAGCGTCGAGCAGACATTCGATGCCTCTGGCTGGTCGACTGCGGTGGAGTGCAACGGCGGGAAGAAGGGCAAGGCCAAGGCCAAGGCCAAAGGCAAGGGCAAGAAATCGAAATCCGACAAGCCACTGAAGGTGGTCGCGGTGAACCCGGCCTGAGCGGCCACAATAGGAGATTCAAGATGACCGTCACACTCAAGCAGTTGCAGCAGATCCTCCCCAACGCCGGCACCCAAGCCGGCGTTTTTCTTCCTGTCTTGAACGCGTCGATGGTGAAGTGGGGGATCGTCACCCCCTTCCGCAAGCGTGCGTGGATTGCCCAGGTTGGACATGAATCTGGCCAGCTGCGCTACGTCCGCGAGCTGGGCGGCCACCAGTACCTGAGCAAGTACGACACCGGCAAGCTCGCTGCGCGCCTGGGCAATACGCCCGAGGCCGACGGCGACGGCCAGAAGTATTGTGGCCGTGGCCTGATTCAGGTCACCGGGCACGACAACTACAAGCGCTGTGGCGAGGCGCTGGGCCTGGACCTGCTGGCCCACCCCGAACTCCTCGAGCGCCCTGAGCATGCCGCTGACTCGGCCGGGTGGTTCTGGCATCAGGCGGGCCTTAACTCGCTGGCTGACAAGGGGCCGTCGGCGTTCGAAGCCATCACGCGCCGAATCAACGGCGGCCTGAATGGTTTGGAGGATCGCTTGGCGATCTACAGGCGTGCCGAGCAGGTGCTGATCTGATGGGCCTCGAATCGCGGCTCGCCCTGCTGGCCTTGGTGTTCGGGGCGGTGGTCGGCGCACGGCTTGCCTGGTTGTGGCAGGCCAATGAGCTGGCCACGCAGGCGGCGGGCTACGAGCAGCAGCTTGCGGCAAAGGCCCTGGAGCATAGCCGAGAGCGGGAGGGGGCTGCGGTGGCAGCGCTCGACCAGCTCGAGCAGCTGCAGGAGGCAAGGCGTGCCCTGGAGGATCGCTTGCAGGCCCAAGACAAAACCCACTGGAAGGAGATGAACGATGCTCAACAAGCTCAGGCTCGCCTGCGCGACCGGCTTGCTACTGCTGATCTGCGGTTGTCAGTCCTGGTCGACGCCGGAACCGTTGCCGCCCAGGGTTGTGGCGGTGGGGTGCGAGCGCCCGCCGGCACCGGAGGCGTGGTGGATGGAGTCCTACACGCCCAACTTGACCCAGCGCATGCTCGAAGAATTATCGCCATCACCGACGAAGGCGATCGGGGATTGATTGCTTTGAAAGCTTGCCAGGCTTTTGTAGTAACTATGACTAATTAGTTATTTTTCATTTGATGTCTAGTTTTAAAGGGTTCCTGTAAGTTGGGCGATCAGTTGTTTGAAGGACCCGATTTCTAAACATAGATATAGCGCTGGTGACGATCAGTAGTGCAATCGCCATCCAGAATAGCATCCAATAATTAGCGGTGGTGGCGTGGGTGATTTCAGTCGACAGTAGTGCGATCCCTATCGCAACACCACAACCGGTCCTTAAAATGGTTTGGAATCCAGTCCCAGCTTCTGTGACGACCTTGTGAGTAAAGTTGAATGTGGTCGCCCCTCTTTCGGTTCTAAATCGGAAGCCATATTTGATCCCTATCAATACTAAATAGGGGAGCATCATCCAGCCGTAATAGTCGATCAGGGGGCCAATCGCTAGTAGTCCTGACACCATTTCGTCTAGTGCTTTTGAACTTTTGCTGAATAGCAATATAGGGAGTGTTCCAAGTAAAAAAGCTAGGGCGAACTCTGTCGGTATCTCGCGTATAAGGTCAAAAGAGTCTTCTTTAAACTTTTGGATTTTCTTACCCATACCCGTTCCTTGAGGTGCAGTCATGTAAAAGTAAAAGGGCGAGCCGGTTGGATGCGCCAACATCCAGCCCGGCCCGCCGAACCCGCAGACCCTTCCTGCAAGTCCAGCCGTGGCCCCTGCCTTGTGCACAAAGCGCGGCGAGCCTAACACCTGTTTATCCATACAGTAAAGACTTGCAATCAATGACCTCTCCAATCATTCCCTGGATGGGCGGCAAGCGCCGCCTGGCCGACCGCTTGATCCCACTCTTTCCCCCTCATGAATGCTATGTCGAGGTCTTCGCCGGTGGTGCCGCGTTGTACTTCATGCGTCCCCAGGCTGCTCCGGTCGAGGTGCTCAACGACCTCAACGGCGACCTGGTGACGCTCTACCGGGTGGTGCAGAACCACCTCGAGGAGTTCGTCCGCCAGTTCAAATGGGCGCTCAGCTCGCGGCAGATCTTCGAGTGGCAGAAGATGACCCGCCCCGAGACGCTGACCGACATCCAGCGTGCCGCGCGGTTCTTCTACCTGCAGCAACACGCCTTCGGCGGCAAGGTCACCGGGCAGACGTTCGGTACCGCCACCACTGGGCCGGCCATTAACCTGCTGCGCATCGAGGAGAACCTCTCGGCCGCATGGCAGCGCCTCGCCGGCACATACGTCGAAAACCTGTCCTGGCTCGACTGCGCCGAGCGCTACGACCGAGCGCACACGTTCTTCTACATGGACCCGCCGTATTGGCAGACCGCCGGCTATGGCGTCGACTTCCCGTTCGAGGAGTACGAGCGCATGGCCGACTTCATGCGGCGCTGCAAGGGCAGGGTTATGGTCAGCATCAACGATCACCCGGACATCCGGCGAGTCTTCGATGGCTTCCACTTCGAGTGTCTGGACATCCGCTACAGCAACACCAATCAGCGGCAAGGTAAGGCCGATGTCACTGGTGAACTGGTAATCATGAACTGGGAGCCGGGGCGGCTGGGGCAGCTGTTCTAGTAGGGACGCTTATCAGCCCGCCGTCGCCAGCCGATGCATGAGTCCTATAATGGTTTGTCCATGTTGCCAGGGAGAAAACACCCATGGAGCAAACAGACGATAAAATCATTGCGACTGGCGAACCTTTAGTTCGGAAGGCGCTTGAGGCTCTACGTGCCTATCACGATGCGAAAGATGGTGGGGCGCCAGCCGCAGAGGTAGAGCGCCTTCGGCAGATAGCAGAATCAGCGAGCAAGAGCCTGTCGGTTTTTCAGCGCGACGCGCTTGACTCTCAAGACCGGTAACGTCACTGAGTAGGCTCAATTAGAGCTGGCCCCTGGTTCCGCACGTTGCCCACAGCAGTTCCTACGCGGTACCACTCGAAGGCCTCGGCCGGCTCGCCCAGGTTGAGCACCATCTGTTCGGCGTGCTCGCTTGGCATGCCGGCCGCAATCCATTCAACTGCCAGATCGGGCGACAGTACGACTGGCCGCCGATCGTGCACGTCGACCATCCCGCCCTGGGCGTCGGCGGTGATGATCACGAACCCGTCATGCTCAGTACCGGTGAACTGACCGATCGCGGCGCAAAGGGCGGGGCGCCCATCTCTCCGGTGGATGTAGTAGGGCTGCTTCTTTGGCCCACCTTCATCAACCCATTCGTACCAGCCGTCCACCGGTGTGATCGCACGATGCGGCCATATCGCGCGGAAGAACGGGCCGTGCGCCACCTTTTCGACCCTGGCGTTGATCGGCGCCGCCCGGTCGGCCGCCCAGTGCGGCCGCCACCCCCACCTCACCAGGTCCGCGCGCGGGCCTGCGTCATCTACTCGAAGCACCGCCACATTCGTCGTTGGCGCGACGTTGTACCGGCCAAGAGGCTGGTCACTGACGTTGTTTCTCCAGACCTCCGGCATGCTCAGAGTGTCAACGAAGTCATGGATGCCGCTGTACTGACTTAGCCTCCCGCACATTGACCACCTCGCTCGTTTGTCGGCTGCCTCGCGTCCGCGCATTGACGTAGGAACGGTCTGACAGTTTACTGTATGAATATACAGTTATTCATTTGAGTTGATCCGCCATGACCATCACCTTCCTAGGCGCGCCGACGGGCGGCCCTACGCTGCTGCCGGTGTATTCGTTCCGTGTACCGGCCGGATTCCCTTCGCCGGCGGCGGATCATCTGGAGCGTCATATCTCCCTCGACGAGCTGTTCGACCTACGTGCCCCTCATGTGTATCTGGTACAGGTGGAGGGTGACAGCATGCAGGGCGCCGGCATTTTCTCGGGCGACCTTCTCATCGTAGACCGCAGCAAGGAGGCCGAGCACGGCGACATCGTGATCGCCGCGATCAACGCCGAGCCCGTCTGCAAGCGCCTGTACCGGCGCAATGGCGTGCTGATCCTGCAGTCGGAGAATCCCGCCTACCCACCGCGGCACGTCATGGAAGGCGACGACCTGGTCATCTGGGGCGTGGTTCGCTACAGCGTGCGCGATCATGCCCAGTGACCAAGTGTTCGCGCTGATCGACTGCAACTCGTTCTATGCGAGCTGCGAGCGCGTGTTTCGGCCGGATCTGGCCAAGACACCTATCGTGGTGCTGAGCAACAACGACGGCTGCGTGATCGCCAGATCATATGACGCCAAGCCCTACGTGAAGATGGGCGAGCCTTACTTCCAGGCCAAGGAGAAGCTGCGCCGGCATGGCATCGTGGCGTTCTCGTCCAACTATGCGCTGTATGGCGATATGAGCGAGCGGGTTATGTCGCTGATTGAGTCGATGGTGCCGGTGGCAGAGGTCTACTCGATCGATGAATGCTTCGCTGATCTCACGGGCCTGCAGGGGAGCCTGCTCCAGTTCGGCCACGATGTACGGGCGAAGGTGCTGCGCTGTACCGGCATCCCCGTCGGAGTCGGGATCGCCCGCACCAAGACCCTGGCAAAGCTCGCCAACCACACGGCCAAGCGCCTGCAGGCACATACCGGCGGGGTGGTTGATATCACTGATGACTTCAAGCGCGATTGGGTGCTGCGCAACACCGAGGTGAAAGAGGTCTGGGGCATTGGCCGGCGTATGACGGCGCACCTGGAGGCGATGGGCATCCGCACGGCCATGGATCTGGCGAAGGCAGACCCACGGATGCTGCGCGACAAGTTCAGCGTGGTGGTGGAGAAGACCGCGCGCGAGCTCGCCGGCACACCTTGCCTTGAGCTGGATGAGGCGGACCCACCGAAGCAGGAGATCTGCTGCAGTCGGATGTTCGGCAAGCGGCTGACGGAGCTGGTACCGATCAAGCAGGCGGTGGCCACTTACACGGCGCGAGCGGCGGAGAAGCTGCGCGCCCAGGGATCGGTATGCAAGCGCATGCGAGTAAGCATCCGTACTGGGATGTTCAATCCGGACGAAGCCAAGTATGCCAAGGGCGCCTTGGTCGAGCTGCCATACCCAACCAACGATACGCTGCTGCTCACCAGGGCCGCCACCGAAGCAGCGGCGCAGGTCTACCGCTCGGGTTTCCGCTATAGCAAGGCCGAGGTTCTGCTGATGGATCTGCGGCAGCCGGGGGAGTTCAGCGATGATCTGTTCGCCGTGACGCAGCCGGCGGCTTGCGATCGGCTGATGTCGATGCTGGACGAAATCAATGGCAAGTACGGCCGAGGGACGATGCGTACTGCCAGCGTCCCCGACAGCCCTGATTGGGGGATGCGTCGCGAGATGATGAGTCGTTCGTACACCACGCGGATCGATCAGCTATGGCGAGTCCGGTAGAAAGTCAGTCCGGGGCATGGGGCAAAATGGGCAAACCCAGTGCCATTCCATACCCTCTCTCTGCCTGTTGACTCTTCGCCAATAATCAAGATCTATTACTGCAGAAGAACTGATGGCGGAATCGCAGTAAGGTCGAATTATTCCAGTTGATCGGGCGGCGCGATATCCCTATCCAGTAAGCTCGCGGTCTTTCTATGCATGGCGGGCTGAAAGTAGATGGAATTTTGCGCCCTCAATCCAACGGGCAGCTCAATCTAGATAGCCTAAGATTGGGAGACGGTAACTCTGGAAATGCTCTCTCTTGTCTTTTCAACGTTTTCTGGATCGATTTCAAATGCTTTGGTTAGGCAGTCGTCTAGCCATTTAAGAGTGTCGCTCTGAATAGGCTCGTTAGGGATTATATACTTTTTCTCAAGTGTTCTTATTAGCTGGCTTAGCATGTGGGAGACGCGCTCTTTACTACCTGATTCAATTGCTGCGGATACCGCTTGGGAATGAGTGACTATCATATTGCTAGGTATTCCTCTTAGATCCCATACCAGTACTTCGACGTCTCGAATAGTTGATTCAACGAAGGCGATGCGTTGTCTTGTCAGTTTTTCAAGGTCTAGAGTGGTTGTGTTTGAATTTTTTATCTCCGTTGTTAGTTCGGCGCGTATGTCATTCATAAACTGACGCGTTTCGGAAATTTGATTTAAAATTCTATCTTGCAGATTTTGATTTCGTGCTTCGGAAATTCTATCTGATTCTCGCAGATATTCTTCTGTGCGCAAATTTAGTTCGGCTCGGTATTCAGATAGCCTCGAATCCAAGTCTTTTTTTAGTCTCTCTTTGTCTTGTGCGTAAAATTTAAAGTTCGTGAATATGCTAAGGCCGGTAAGAATTATTACGAAACTCATGATGCCGCTAAGGGCCCAGTATACGGTGGACTGCTGGGATGATTGAAAGTCTTTGAACATTTTGTTTTGCTCTTTTATGAGCAAAAGTTCGGCATCTTGTTTGCTGATGGTGTTGGGTTGTGTTGGCTGGACTGTAAGATTTGTAGTGTTAGATGGTGGCGCTGGGCTGTGGCTCGGCTGAGCAGCAACCATAAAAGAGGAAAAAGCGATTGCACCAAGTGTCATGCGAAGGAATGTATTCATAATTACCCTATGGTGCTGCCGAAGGGACTAGAAGTCATGAGGCAGGTTGGTAAGTTTTTTATAGTAACTTTCCGTGATTTTATAATCGCATAAATATCACGGAAAATCATAAAGAAATTTTGTGGTGTGGCTAAATGCCATTGCTACAGAAAGAATGTATCTCGTCAAGTGGCTATCGTCAAACCGATGTTATTATTAGTATTTGCTAGGTAAGCGCAGCGCTACCCAGAGAAGACGATGCAGCTTGGTGGGGTTGGTACAGAATTGGTACGAAGAGAATTTGTCGCGCTTCAATGCGGCGTGATTCAAGGGTTTCAAGATAAAACTGCCCAATCCATCATCGGCGCCACGGAGAAGCGGCGGGATGGCTCGGTGCGCAAGGAGGAAGCGGCTTGGGATTGCATAAGTAGGGGGCACGAACTCAGTGAAGCCAGGCGGAGGGTCCCGCTGGCAAGCGATGGAAAGGTTGATGGCCGCCAGTTTCAAGCATGGCGGGATTCGTCCGGTCCAATTGGCGATAAGGTGCCGGCTGGTACGAAGGGCGTTTTTCCTGTCCCCCGTAGGCGCCGGCTTGCCGGCGAACAGGGCCCGACCAGGCGATTCATTCCATAACAGCCTGTTTCAACATTCCAAGCGCTACCCGGCTGGGCGCCTCCAGGCCAGAAATGCTCTGAAGCTGATGCAAAAAGCCCAGCACGAGGCTGGGCATGGGATCGTGGAACTCTCAGCTTACCGATCGTTCTTGGACGAAGACCGGACCGCGTTGCTCAGGCCCTTCTGGTTATGATCCCCAGGGGTTGTCTGCGAGACGGCGGTGGATTTGGACAGGCCGCGGGTATCCTTGGAGTGGGCTACGCCAGAGGTAACGGAACCATGGCCGTTGTCATCATTGCGCAGGCTGCCGTATCGGTTGCCGCTGACGCCGTGATCGCGACTGGCCTTGCCTGCGTGATCACCACCAAAGCCGGAACGACCACCCTCGTGTCCACCCATGCCGCCGCCGTGGCCGCCACCGTTCCCACCACCATGACCGCCACCGCCACCGCCACCGCCACCGCCACCGCCACCGCCTTTGGCATAGGCTGAGCCAATGGGTGAGACATCCGCAGGCAACAACGCAGTAGCGCCAAGCGCCAATGTACAAGCGAAGATGGCGACCAGTTTATGTTTCATGGTTTGTACGCCTCCGAGGGGCGAGGGTTTGGGTGCGAGTCAGACCCAGGGCCGTACTTTTAGTTCTCATGGTCCGACGGAGTGCGTGCGCCCCATGGCAACCCGGACGATTCAAGCGCGTTGGCACCGGGGGCTTTGCGCGCCGGATAGCGATCATCTCGGCTGTTGCCGGTATTGATGCCCGCAGGTTTTTGCAATGGGTGCTGGCATGGGCAGGGTTGTTGGCGACCTGGATGATCGAGGACGGTATTGAGCCAGACAGCAGGCTTGAGATGGCCAAGCAGGCAGCTTTGGCGCTCAATGGTGGTGCTCTGGTTCATTAATATCATTGTCACTACGGCCACCCGGCAAGTCGAATGTGCCAAAGTGAGTTCTACTGAGATCAGCGAAGTGGCGTGAAATGCGTGACATTGATATTGAAAAGGTTGCCAAGGTAGTCGAGGACGATGCAGGCGAGGCGATTCCGGATTTGCGTCAAGCGTTGATCGAGGCCAAAACCTGCTAGGTAGCCGTTACCACGCCCGTTCAGCGAACGCTCCCCAAGCAGGGGCATCCCCTCTGGCGCAAGCCAGTCGTTCAAGCAAAATCTTCTGATTGAGCGGTGGTTAATGACCCAAAGTGGTCTGTTTACAGGTTTCTTGATCCATGGTCAGAAGCACCAGGCTTCAAAAAAAGCTCCATAAACGGTATCTGATCGAAACGGCTGAAGGTGTTGTCACTGATGATGATTTCGTCAGGACGCTATGGGCTCTCAACTAGGGCGATACCTTTGAACTGAATTCGACCTCCTTCGGTAGGGGAGCGGTTGCGCGGTACTGCTTGGAGTATGTGATAACAAAAGGACCGATGCCGGGGCATTGGTTGTACAGGGACTTCGACCCAGCGGAACTTGTCTTGTTTTTTGCGGCAAAAGGGTTTGGCGATATTGGCCATGGCTGGACGTTATTTGACGAGTAACCCTTTCCGAGCAGATCGGAGTCAGTGCCTTGAGGTGATGGCACGCTAGCTGATACGTTCTGCGCGGACCCGATCGCGTCCCGTTGACGCGGATCCCATCAAGGAAGATAAAAACAATGAAAACAGTGCTCGGCTTCTTGCTCTCCATCTGTTTGAGCCTATCGGCGTTTGCGCAAGAGACACCCATCGGTTTCCGTACCGCTACCCTGGCGGATAAACAAAATGACCGCCCGCTGGAGCTGGCCGTCTGGTACCCAAGTACAACCACTGCCACGCCGCAATTGATCGGTGATACACCGGTGTTTGTCGGTGATCCTGCCGTGCGCGATGCGCCTCCTGCCGCAGGTGCGCACCCCTTGGTGGTACTGTCCCACGGCTACCGCGGCAATTGGGGAAACCAGTCTTGGCTGGCCAGCGCGCTGGTTCGGCAGGGTTACATCGTGGCGGCGGTCAACCATCCCGGCACCACCACCCGCAATCGCGACCCTGAAGCCGCGGCACAGCTGTGGCTGCGTCCCGTCGACCTGCAACGGGCCATCGATGCGGTGATGGCTCAGCCGACTCGGTTCGGGGCGGTGGCGAAGGGTAAAATTGCCGTGGCAGGCCATTCGCTGGGCGGCTGGACAGCCCTGGAAATTGCGGGTGCCCGGTTCGACACCGAGCGTTTTGCCCAGGACTGCATCGCCCATCCGCAGTTGGCCAGTTGCAACGTTTACAAACAGATGAATCCCGACCGCAGCCCGGCATCGAAAGCCCGACTGGACGACGATCTGAGTGACAAGCGTGTGACGGCCATCGTGACCCTGGATCTGGGCCTGTCACGTGGCATGACCAACGACAGTCTGGCGGCATTGCCGGTACCGACGCTGGTGATCGCGGCGGGCGCGCCCTCCGCAGACCTGCCGGCACAGCTGGAGTCCGCCGACCTGGCCAAGCGTTTGCCTCAAGCGACGAGTCGTTATGTCGAGATCGAGGACGCCAGCCACTTCAGCTTCTTGTCGATGTGCAAACCTGGCGCATTGGCGTTGCTCGAAGAGGAGGTACCCGGTGATGGCGTCATTTGCCGGGATGGCGAGAACGCTCGGCCACGGGCGTTGATCCAGCAGCAGATAGCCTTGCAGATCACCGAGTTTTTGGCGCAGTCATTTAATAACTGACGACGATCAATCATGGGACGGATCAATTGTTGCGCCGGTAATACAGACAATTGATCCGTTCATGAAAATCTATCCAGCGATGTGAGGAAACTGGCGACCACCCCCAGGTGGCACTCGACCACTCGACTCACATCGCACCTGCCACCATTCCCAATCCCGCCCTCACTCAGTACACTTGCGACAAATTCTTATTCGCACCTGGTAATCTTTTTGGGGGAGGGCGTGATGTCCACCGTTGTTCCCGCCGGCACTGTCCACTGCGGCCTGGAAACGCTCTACCGCGAGCACAGCACCTGGCTCCACGGCTGGCTGCGCCAACGCCTGAACAGCTCCGCCGATGCCGCTGATCTGGCCCAGGACACCTTCATCCGCGTGCTGCTGGCGCGTACCGCCAGCACCCTCAACCAGCCCCGTCACTACCTGGCCACCATCGCTCGGGGCCTGGTCATCGACCTCTATCGCCGCCGTAGCCTGGAAACCGCCTACCTCGAAGCCCTGGCGCTACAGCCGGAGAACTACGCACCTTCCGCCGAAACCCACGCCACCATCCTCGATACCCTGATGACCATCGACCGGATGCTCGACGGCCTCGGCCCGCGCACCCGAGCGATTTTCCTTGCCGTGCAACTGGACGGTTTGAGCTACGAGAAGGCCGCCGAACGTCTCAGTGTTTCGGTGAGCACCGTGCGCAAGCACCTGGCGCGCGGGTTGATGCACTGCCTGCTGGTCGAAGGTGCATGAAGGCCATTCTTGCCGAGGCCGTGGACTGGTACGTGCGTTTGCACGACAGCAACGTCGATGCAACCACCCGCGCCGCCTGGCAAGCCTGGCGCGCCGCCGATCCTCGCCATGCCGCCGCCTGGGCGCGGCTGGAGGAACTGCAAGGCCGCCTGGGCAACGCCCCCAGCGGCGCCGCACAGACCCTGGAAATCGCCCGGCGGGATCGGCGCCATGCCGTGAAGGCGCTGGGGCTGTTGCTGGGTGTCGGCGTGGTGGGTTGGCAGGGCTACCGACTCTCGCCGTTGAGCGCCGATTACTCGACCCGGACCGGCGAGCGGCGCCAGCTGACTTTGGCCGATGGCACGCGCCTGGACCTCAATACCAACAGCCGCGTCGATATCCGCTTCGACGCTAGCCAGCGGCTGATCCACTTGCGTCAGGGCGAGATCCTGGTGGAGACCGCCAAGGATTCGCGCCCGCTCAGCGTGCGCACCGCTGAAGGTGTGATCCTTGCCCTGGGTACCCGTTTCAGCGTGCGCCAGGACGCCGGGATAAGCCATGTGGCGGTGGCTGCCCATGCCGTGGAGGTGCGGCCAGGGCAAACGTCGCAAATGATGCGTATCGATGCCGGGTATGGGCTGAGCTTCGCTGCCGATAGCATCGGGTCGCTGCGTCCCCTGGCCCCCGGTGCCCAGGCCTGGGCGCAGGGCATGCTGGTCAGCGTCGATTGGCGCCTGGGCGATGTGGTTCGTGAGCTTGGGCGCTATCGGCCTGGGTATCTCGGGTGTGCGCAGGAGGTTGCCGGGTTGCGCTTGTCGGGGGCGTTCAATCTTGATGACACCGATGTTGCTTTGGCCAGCCTGGAGGATGCCTTGCCGGTTCGTGCACGGCGCGTGACACGCTACTGGGTGAGGCTGGAGCCACTTGGGGTGGGGTAGGGGGGGCGGCCTCACTCCCACGCCTCTAATCCTTCTACGCCTCGAATCCTGTGCGACAACACAGACTGAAAGTTTGGGTGATTGCTCATCCTGTCCCAGCATTCGAGAAATTTTCGCATTTGGGGTAGCAGATTTTTCACGCTGCTTCGGCTCTTCAGGGCGCGCGCTTCAAGCGTGCCCAAGCCCATCAGTACAGGAACCCCTTTTCATGTCCGCACGCCGTACCTCGCTAGCCTGCAGCATTCGCCAGGCGACCCTCGCATTGAGCCTTTGCGCTGGCGCACTGGCGACCTCGACCGCCTGGGCCGCCCCGCAGCGCTACGATATCCCGGCCGGCAGCCTGGCCGCTGCGATCAGCCAGTTCGCTGCCGCCAGCGGCGTGACCATCAGCTTCAGCAACGACGAAACCTCCGGGCTGCACTCGTCGGGGCTGCAGGGCAGCTTCGAGCTGGACCAGGGGTTTGCCACATTGCTGCAGGGCTCCGGGTTGCGGGTGCAGCAGGTGGGCGAGAAGCGCTATGTGCTGAGCAAGGTGCAGAACGACGGCGCCGTCGAACTGGGCGCGACCAGTGTCGATGCCCTGGGGCTGGGCAGCACCACCGAAGGCACCGGCAGCTACACCACAGGCTCCGCCAGCACCGCGACCGGCCTGCGCCTGTCGGCGCGGGAGACGCCGCAGTCCGTCAGCGTGGTGACCCGCCAGCAGATCGAGGATCAGAACCTCACGGACGTGACCCAGGTGCTCGAGCAGACGCCAGGCGTGGTCGTCGACAGCATGGGGCCGGCCGGTAGCGACGCCAACCATATCTATGTGCGGGGCTTCCAGGTCGGCAACATCCAGGTCGACGGCGTCAGCCGGCCCGATACCTTTGGCTTTCGCGACGACCTGGCCGACATGGTGTCGTACGACCGCGTGGAGGTGGTGCGCGGGGCTACGGGTCTGATGTCGGGCACCGGCGATCCTGGCGCCACCGTCAACCTGGTCCGCAAGAAGCCGACTGTCGAGACCCAGCGCAAGCTGACCCTCAAGGCCGGTTCCTGGGACAGCTACCGTACCGAGCTGGACCTGTCCGGCAAACTGTCGGAAAGCGGCCATGTGCGTGGGCGTTTCGTGGCCTCGACCACCGACAGCCAGAGCCATATCGACCGCCAGTCGCTGGCAAGGCAGGTGGCCTACGGCGTGCTGGAGTGGGACGTCACCGACAGCACGATGCTGACCGTGGGCGCGGAATACCAGGAGATGGACAACGATGGCGCGGGTAACCACGGCTTCCCGATGTTCAATACCGATGGCAGCCACTTCAATCCGTCGCGCTCGTTCAACTCGGCCTCGGACTGGAGCTACCACAAGCGTCGTGCGAAAACCCTGTTCACCACCCTGGAGCATCAGCTGGACAACGGCTGGCAATTGAAGCTGAACGCCGAGCACAGTCGCCGCCGCTATGACGACACCTTCGCCACTGCCGCCGCCGGCACCGTCAATCCCGATGGCAGCGGCATCAGCACCTGGACGGGGCGTTGGGCGGGTGAGCCACGGCAGACGTCGTTCGATCTCTCGGCCACCGGCCCGTTCGAGCTGCTGTCCCGTGAACATCAGGCGTACCTCGGTGCCAGCCACTATCGAGCCTACTACCGTAACCCCGGTTACGAGTTGTGGACGAGCCAGTCCATCGACAACATCCATACCTGGGACGGTTCGCTGGCGATCCCGGATGCCATTCACACCAAGTATTCGGAAGATGCGCTGGATGAAACCCAGGACGGCCTGGTGGCGTCGGTGCGCTGGAGCCTGACCGATGACCTGTCGCTGATTACCGGCGCGCGGGTGATCGACTGGAAACGCGATCAAACCGGAACCATCCTGTCAGACGGTAAAACCACGCGTACCTCGCGCAGCGAGAGCGGGGTGGTCACGCCCTATGCGGGGCTGGTCTACGACTTCGCCGAGAACTGGTCGGCCTACGCCAGCTACACCGCCATCTTCAAGCCGCAGAGCAGGCAGGATGCCAGTGGTGGCTACCTGGAGCCGTTGGAGGGCGTGAACTACGAGTTAGGTATCAAGAGCGAGTTCTGGGAAAAACGCCTGACCACAGCATTGAGTGTCTTCGAAGTGCAGCAGGACAACTTCGCCGTGGCAGACGGGATCAACAAGGCACCGAACGGCGAACAGGCCTACCGCGCCGAGTCCGGCACCAAGACTCGCGGCTTCGAGATGGAAATGGCTGGGCAGATCCTGCCCGATTGGCAAGTCTCCGCCAGCTACACCTATGCCCAGGCAGAGAACGCCGATGGCAAGCGCCTGCTTACCGAAGTGCCGCGTGATACCTTCAAGCTCTTCACCAGTTATCGATTGCAGTCCCTGGCACAGCTGAAAGTCGGCGGTGGCGTGCGCTGGCAGGGCATGGAGTACTACAAGAACACCGGGCCTCACGGCGAGACGTTCACCCAGGGCGCCTACAGTGTGGTCGACTTGATGGCGCAATATGCCTTCACGCCGCAGACCAGCGTTTCGTTGAACCTCAACAACGTGTTGGACGAGAAGTACTACTCGGCGATCGGCGCGCGTGGGTGGTATGGCACCCCGCGCAGTGCCACGGCCACGTTGGTCTACGCGTTCTGAGGTTGATGAAATGCGTGTGGTGGCCCCGTAAGGGGCCATCGACTTAGCAGACGACTAGTCCTTTTGCTCTTCCTCAAGCTTGCTGCGCAGCTTGTTCAGAACCCGGTGAGTGGTCTGGATGTCTTCGACCTCCAGCCCCTGCGCAAGCTCGTTGATCCAGGGCGCTTGAAGCTTCATCGCACGATTGAACGCCTCTTTGCCAGCGTCAGTCAGCACAACCAGGTGTGCTCTGCGGTGGTGAGGGTTCGGCTGGAACTCCAGCATCCCATCCTTGACAAGATCATTGACGATTCGCTGAACGTTCTGGCGATTTGCGCCCATGTCACGGGCAAGCCATGAGACGGGTTGCGCTCGATCGGTATTGGCGACCGTTCCAAGGAGCTGCCATCGGGCGCTCGTAAGGCCTATCTCTGCAACGAGGCGATCACCTGCGGTGAGCATTCGCGCGCTTGTTCGAAAGAGCTCAAGGACCAGATCGGTCACGGCGCGTCCGGCGGGTGTGTGGTTTGGCGTTTTCATGGTGCGAACTTTTCCATATTGACATCATGGTGTCAATTTCGTAGTTTTGATTTGTCGGTCATATTGTCATCATGTTTACAATTTAGAGGTGCCTATGCTTTCCATTCGCCCGCTCGATCCTGTCATGCCGATCCAGAAGCAGCTCCAGTGCAGCGATTCTCCCGTCGTGCTGGTGAACCTTTTTACCGTCGCCGAGGAGGACATAGCGGACCTGCTTCGAGCCTGGGAGCTGGATGCCAACTGGATGAAACTGCGTGCCGGGTACATTTCGACACAGCTTCACCAGGCCATCGGAGGGAGCAACATGTTCCTGAACTACGCCGTGTGGGAATCGGTCGAGCGCTTTCGGGATGCCTTCAATCATCCGGACTTTGCCAATGCGCTGAGCCGGTACCCCTCAACTACCATGGCCATGCCGCATCTGTTTACCAAGGTCGCTGTGCCGAATATCTGCACAGCTTGAACAGTGGTCAATCAGCTGAACGTTCGCGATGGCCTGGGTCTTGGCGGTCGCTTGCAGCCGCCTCATGGCCGTTGAGCCTGGCGTTCGCCGAGCGCAGTCGTAGTACAAAATATCTGCCAGGTTGGTGAGGGTTTACCTGCGATATCTGCCGATATCGCAACGCCCTTGATACCAAGTGCCGCCCCGTCCAGCCTTCTCGAAACATCCAGTTAATTCTCGACAGTAGCTGTTACACAGCCGTCCAACTCAGCTCCGCTCGCCAAGCCATAGTTCATCCCACGCGTGTCATTCGCATCTCGACCTGGTTTAGACGCCGCTGGTCGTGTGAGTCGAGGTGAGGGTGGACTTATTCAAGGTTTTGTACGACAATTTTCGTATTGGCGAGGAAGGATCATGCCAAAGGGTTTCAGGGCGGTCAGGAGCGCGGTAGTCGCCGCGCTCGAATCCGGCGATTACCTGCATGTTTCAAGGGGTGATATCGAGGTCAAGAACCTGCTGGCCATTGGGGAGGTCGGCGCTGGCGAAGTCATCGACATCATCCTTGCCTGCGACGGTAGTCACTACAGCCGCAGCCCGCACCACGCCGTGCCGGCCATCGAGGTCCATGTGCTCAAGCGCTGCGGCTGGTACATCAAGTTCTATTTCATCGAACCCCAGACGTGGTTCACCAGTGAGTATTCCGACCATGAAGATCCTGCTCGAAGGCGATACCGGCCAGGCCCTGTGCGAGCACTGCCAGGCGCTGGTCGCCATGCATTACACCCGGCGTGACGTGCCCTTCAGCGATGGTCAGGGCGTCGCGCGGGACATCCTGGTGGGGGTGTGCGATGGCTGCGATACGGTGGTGGCCATCCCGCCGCAGTCCACCCCGGCGATTCGCGAGGCGCGCAAGCAGCAGCTCAAGTCCATCGAGGCACGGCTACCGGCGGTCTATCTCGATGTGCTGGATGCGGCAATGCAGGCCGTGTGCAGCGAGGCGGGGGCGCACCTGCGCAAGCTGTTCCTGGCCCATTACTTCCAGTGGCTGGTGCAGGCCAGCCAGGGCATGGGTTTGCAGCCTGGCCACGAGGCCTTTGTGGCGACCCTGGAGGCGCAGCGGCGTCAGCGTGGGTTACAGGCGTCGGGGGCCACGCGGCGCTTGTCGATGAAGGTCAACGCACACATGGCAGAGGACTTTCTGGCACTGCTGCAGCAGACCCGGATGAGCCAGACTGAGCTGCTCAAGGCGGTGATTGCGCGGATACAGATGGACGTGCTCGAGGTACGCGATCCGCGGGTGATCGAGGTGTTGCAGCGGTTGGTGCGGGTGGCGGGCTAGGGCAGTGCAGGTGGCTCGACAAGTCCACTCCGGAAGGTATCAGTGACGCTGAAGTTCCGGAGTGGTCGACATGTCAGTCGGCGTGAAAGCCAGATCGAGCGCCTTGCATCTATTGAACGGATAGCGGGCGGGGTGTCAGTGCTTTCTCGATCTCTGGATACACGGCGAGTGCTCCTGTGGCACTTAGATGGTTATCGTCGAAGTACCAGAACTTCGCCTCATGCGTGAGCGGGCAGATCAGGCTGTCACATAATGTATCGTCCAAGCGGATCACATGAGCGCCTGATGCCCGGATCGTATCCACTGCGAACTTTGTGTTTCTCAGGTGTTCGCCCAGGGAAACGGACATTCTGTCGTAGTTTTCCTTTTGGCCTTTACCTGGGCGCAGAATTTCCTTGGCATTTTTTAATTGCTGGGGATTGTCTTCTACCAGATAGACTTCGACGCCGATATCGCGGTAGCGGGCAACTGTGTGATCTATTGCCCAACGCAAGTCTTGCGCAGATTGCTCCAGCGTCGCCTGCGTTGCCGGGGGCCTGGCAATGAGGTTGAAGTCGGCGGGGTTCGTTGTGCCGCCACCATAGTAGGACCAGCGACCAACCAGCACCACGGTTCGGATCTTCTCGGCCTGGATGTAGGCGAAAATTCGTTCATTGAGTGCCTGGCAATTACGCTTCTCGATTTCCTGCTCACCGCGCAGTGACTGGATGCCGAGCAGTGGTGGGCAGCCGGAGGCTGAGGAGAAGGCAATAGACAGTGCATGTTCATCTGCAAGCTTTTCAAAGGCCGGCAGCAGGCTGTAGGCATGACTGTCGCCAAACGCGAAAATGTCCTGTTTCTGCTTCAATGTGCCGATCTGGCAGTACCAGTTCCCTTCCTTCTTGTAGGCGTGCAGCACATCAACGCATTCGCTTTGGCGCTGCGCACTCGATCTGGCGATGCTGTTGGCGTAGCTCGCGATCGAGGTGTTGGCGTGCCTTTCGGGTAGACCATTGGCCCGGTAGGTCGTTACCCCGACTGCTGCGACGCCCAGCATTGCGCTGGCAAGTGCAATGACTTTGAATCGTTCCGAGGTGGCGTTTCTGATGGGGCGTTCAAGGAAGCGATAGGTTGCCCAGGCCAGTATGACTGCGAGCAGCAACGTGCCCGCCATGGTCAACGCAGCGGGTTCCCCTTCGCTGATTCGTAGCAAGGAGAAGAGAGGCCAATGCCAGAGATACAGTGGGAAGCTGATGAGGCCTATCCATACCATGATCCTGGTGGACAGAATGCGCTTGTTTACCCATGCGTTTTGCCCGGCCATGATCAGCAGCACTGCGCCAGCAACGGGAATCAGTGCTTTTGTACCGGGGAAGTGCGAGCCCTTTTTGATATGAGTCAGGCCGAAAATCAGCAAGGCGAGCCCAAGGAAGGACAGCACATGCCGCATCTGCCGGGTTCTGCTCGGCAGTTCATGCCATTCGACAGTGACGGCCTTGGAACCCCTGTAGATCATGAACCAGGCAAGCAGGCTCCCGCACAGCAGTTCCCAGAAACGGGTCAGTGGGGAATAGAACGTGGCCGTGGGATCGTAACCAATCAGCCTTACATTGAGGGCAAAGGAGGCGACGGCGGCGCAGGCCATCAAGACGGCGGCACTGAATTTGAAGCGGTTGCAGAGATAAAGGGCAAGCGGAAGAACAATATAGAACTGTTCTTCAATGCCAAGGCTCCACAGGTGGAGCAAGGGTTTCAACTGTGCAGAGGTATCAAAGTAACCCGACTCCCCCCACAGGGCAAAATTGGAGACAAAGGCAGCGCCGGAAATGATGTGTTTGCCGAGTTGCATGAACTCATCGGCTGTCAGTGTCATCCACCCGAGTAGATAGGTAGCGACCAGCACCAGAATCAACGCCGGGAAAATTCGTTTTATGCGTCGACCGTAAAAGTCTGAAAGACTGAACGTCTTGTTGTCCAGGCTCTTGAGCAGGATCGTGGTGATCAGATAGCCGGAGATCACAAAGAAGATATCGACGCCAATGAAGCCACCTTTCAGTGAGGCGGGAAAGGCATGGAACAGGACGACACTCAGTACCGCAATGGCGCGCAGCCCATCAATGTCGGGCCTGTAGGTTAAGTTGGGGTTGCTCATCAGTGGCCTAATAGAGAGGTCGGGTTTCAACAGCGCGCGATCTTACCTGAAGCGGATTTGAAATGACGAGCACGCCTGGCGGGTGAAGCTGGCGGTGCGTCGTTTCGGCAGGTCCACCTTGTAAGTTCCCTGCAAATCGATACCTCACATGTGAGACTTGCGAATGTCACAGTCCAGGCGTAACGTACCTCACATGTGAGACAAGGACACCCCTCGATGGCAGGCAAGAAAAGCTCCACCGACTACATGCGCGACATGCGCGCCCGGCTCAAGGCCGCGGGCCTGGTCAAGCGTGAGCTGTGGATCCTGCCAGAGCATGCCGCCGCCTTGCGCGGTATCGAGAAGGCTTTACGTCAGCCCCTCGCGGGCAAACAGGTCAGAACGGAGGATTTCATGACCGAGCACAACCATTGGACGATCGAATCGCTGCACGGCGCCCTCCAGGGCCTCGAGGATGTACGCGGCGGGGCGATCGGCCTGTCCCTGCAACAGGGTGCCGAACCCAGCCTGAAACTGACCATGCATGAGCTGGACGGCCTGCCGCTGTACATCGCTGTGGCCGGCGAGCAGATCCTGGTCGACACGCTGCTGGTGCAGGCCAGCCAGGTGAAGGACACGGCGGCCTTCAACGATGCGGTGCTGCGCACCCGCGACGTGTTCCCGCTGTCGTCCATCGGCCTGCACACGCTGCCCTCGGGCGAGTCGGTGTACACCATGTTTGGCGCCCTGAGCGCGGCCTCGTCGCTGGACAACATCGTCCAGGAGATCCACACCCTGGCCGACAACGTCATCACTGCCGCCGAAGACTTCGAAGACTACTTCACCCACTGATTCCGGAGATTGCCCCATGAGCCTGTTGAAAAAGATCGTCACCGCCCTGCGTGGCGGCGCTTCGGAAGTCGGTGAGGCGATCGTCGACTCCCAGGCCCTGCGCATTCTCGACCAGGAGATCCGCGACGCGGACAACAACCTGATCGATGCGCGCAACCAGCTGGTCAAGATCATGGCCAAGCACAAAACCGCGCAGCAGCGCATCACCGAGTTCGACAAGACCATTGGTGATTGGGAGCAGAAAGCCATCGCCGCCCTGGACAAGGGTGAGGAGGGGCTGGCCCACGAGTGCGCGGCGCGCATCGCCGACCTGACCAACCAGCGCGATTCCGAGCAGGCGCTGGCCGACCAGTTCGGTGCGTCGGTGGCGACCCTGACCGCCACCGTGAGCAAGACCGAGGCGCAGATCAAGGGCCTCAAGCAGCAGGTGGACCTGGTCAAGGCCCGCGAGAGCGTGCAGCGCGCCCAGGTGAGCGCGGCGTCGGCCACCGGCGGCGCCAATGGCAGCCTGGAGACGGCGGTCGGCTCGCTGGACCGCATCAAGAAGCGCCAGAGCGAGCGCGCGGCCGAGCTGGAAGCAGCGGCGGAGCTGGCTGGCAAGGCCGATGGCAGCGACCTGGAGGCACGCCTGAAGGCGGCTGGCATCGGTGCCAGCAACAGCGGCGCCGATGATGTGCTGGCGCGCTTGAAGGCCAAGGCGGCGAAGCCGGCGGAGTGATCCGCTGAGTGGGCCGGCCTCACCGCGCTCCGTGGGAGCGGGCTTGCCCCGCGATGAGGCCGGCCTGGCTGGCGCAAAACCCTGCTGCAGACCCGTTGGCGGAGCGCACGAAAAGCAGTATCGTGTCGCCCCCGCCAAAGGACTGCCGCGACCCAAGGGATCTTCAATGTCGCTTTCTCCCCACAGGCCCAGCCTGTTCGCTTCAGCACCTGCATTGGCTCCGGTTCCGTCACCCTCTCAAGGAGATGCCCCGTGGGTTGGTTGAAACGCTTCATGGGCTTCGAAGCCCCCAAACCTGCCGCCGGCAGCCAGGCCCCAGGCAACCTGCCATTCGGTTTGGGCAGCGGACGCATGCTCAAGCTCGACCCCTCGCTCAAGCTGTTGCTCGACGGCCACTCCGAGCTGGAGGTCCCTGAGCAGGAAGTGGTCTGGGCCGTCGGCGAGGTCGACCTCGGCCAGTCGGTGCGCCTGGCGCGCTTCTACATGGAAGACGAGGATTACTGGCTGCAGGTGGTGATGAACGGCACGTCTGCCGAGGACGTGCGCGATATCATCCTGTTCGGCTACTACAGCGTGCTGCCGATCAACAGTGACGCCGAACTCAAGCGCCTGGTTGGCCCCGAGTCGACCATCGGCCTGCCGTACTACGAACACGAAGGCTACGAGTTCGTCCGCCAGTGGGGCAGCGAAGAAGGGCAGACCGAGCTGACGCCTATCAGCGAAAGGGTCACCAGCCCCGAGACCAGCTACCGCATCCAGCACCTGTCCATGCTGTATGCCCGCGAGACCGGCCTGACCGATCGCCGCGAGTTCCTCCTGCTGTCGGTGGAGGAGGATGAGCAAGGCAATGTCAGCCTGACCACTTCGGTGGGTGTCACCCTGCAATCAACGGACTTCAACGTCATCTGACAAGGATTCACCATGCTCGACGCTCTTCGCATGTCGCTCAACGCCCAGGCAGTGATCGGCTTCATCCTCTACATCAGCGTGGCGCTGGTGCTGTTCTGGGTATTCCAGTTCATCTACACGCACCTCACCCCGCACCGCGAGTTCGCCCTGATCCGCGACAACAACAGCGCCGCGGCCATCGCCCTGGGCGGCGCGCTTATCGGCTTCTCGCTGCCGGCCAGCAACATCATCGCCTACAGCGTCAGCCTGCTCGATTTCGTGGTCTGGGTGGTGATTGCCGCCGTGGTGCAGCTGTTGGCCTTCGGCATCACCAGCCTGGTGCTCAAGGGCCTGGCCAGCCGCATCGCCAAGGGCGAGATGGCCGCCGCGATCTACGCCGCCGCCGTGGCGATCAGCGTGGGCTTCCTCAACTCGGCCTGCATGACCCCGTCAGTCTGAGCCGTTTGCGCGCAAGGAGCCCTAAATGAGACGAAGTTCCGTCAAGCTGGTGCTGGCCAGCTCCCTGCCGCTGGCGCTTACCGCGTGCAGCGCGCCCGAGGAGACCTACACGGTCAGCAAGCGCAGCAACTACACCACCGTCCAGGCCTGTGTCGATGACAAGATGCCGGTGGATGTGTGTTCCGACGCTTACATGGAGGCGCTGGCCGATCACCGCCGGGTCGCCCCGACCTATGGCGACAAGGCGGCCTGCGAGGCCGATTTCGTGCCCGATTACTGCCAGGTCACCAGCGACGGCCGCTACATGCCGCGCCTGGGTGGCTTCGAGCTGGCGGTGTCGGGTGAAGTGAGCCAGTCGCAGGTCGACGCAGCCCGCGCCCAGGTCGAGAGCAGCGGCCAGGCCGTCAGCGGTGGCAGCAACTTCAACGGCCTGCTCACCGGCCTGCTGCTCGGCCAGATGATGAGTGGCGGGAGCCGCCAGTACTACTCGCAGCCGGTGTACCAGTACCGCGACAGCCGCGGCGACTACCGCACCACCACCCTCGGCCAGCAGATCGACCAGGGCAAGCGCTTCGAGCGCTCCGACCAGGCCCAGCAGAGTGGCGGCAGCTACAGCAGCTACTACTCCGGCAGCTCCAGCGGTGGTAGCAGCTACAAGTCCAGAACCTCGACCCGCTCCAGTGTGTCCTCGTCGATCTCCCGCGGCGGCTTCGGCAGCCAGGCCACTGCGCGCAGCGGCTGGGGCGGCAAGAGCAGCGGCGGCTTCAGCTTCGGCGGTTGAGCATGCGCAAGGTCAGCATCGACGAACGCCTGGACTGGCGCGCCACCGCCGAACGCGAAGGTTTCGCCTTCCACACCATCGACGGCGAGCGCTACTGGGACGAGCGTGGTTACTACCAGTTCAGCGAGGCCCAGGTCAGCCGTGACCTGGAGGCGCCCACGCAGGAACTGCACGCCATGTGCCTGGATGCGGTCGAGCGCATCGTCGACAGCGAGGCGTTGATGACCCGCCTGGCGATCCCGCCGGCGTTCTTCGACCTGGTGCGCCGTTCGTGGAAAGAGGGGCATCCGCACCTCTACGGGCGCTTCGATTTCAGCTACGACGGCCACGGCCCGGCCAAGCTGATCGAGGCCAACTACGACACGCCGACCTCGCTGTACGAGGCGGCGGCGTTCCAGCTGATCTGGCTGGAGCAGCAGATCGAGCGCGGCGTGCTGCCGGCCCATGCCAGCCAGTTCAACTCCCTGGCCGAGGATCTGGTGCAAGCCTTCGGCACCTTCGAGCGTGAAACCCCGTTCTACTTCTCGGCCATCGCCGGCTCGGTCGAAGACCGTGGTACCACGGATTTTCTGCGCAAGATGGCCGGGCACGTGGGTATCAGCACCCGGCACATCGATGTGGAGGACATCGGCCTGAATGGCGAAGGACGCTTCGTCGACCTCGAGGGCCGGCCGATTCCGCGTCTGTTCAAGCTGCACGCCTGGGAGCATATCTTCCACGAAGACTTCGGCCAGGCCATCGCCGGCTGCGATACCCAGTTCGTGGAACCGGCGTGGAAGGCGCTGATCTCCAACAAGGGCATCCTGCCGCTGCTGTGGGAATGGCACGAAGGGCACCCGAACCTGCTGCCGGCGTTCCTCGACGAAGACCCGCGACGCCCGGTGCCCAAGGGCTGGGTACGCAAGCCGTACTTCTCCCGCGAGGGCGCCAACGTGGATATCCGCACCAGTGACGACCAGCGGGTGTTCGAGGACGGGCCCTACGACGATGCGCCTTACATCCTGCAGGGCTTCGCGCCGTTGCCGAAGTTCGGCGACAGCTACACCCTGATCGGCTCCTGGGTGATCGGCGACCTGGCCTCGGGGATCGGCATTCGTGAAGACGACACGCTGATCACCAAGGACAGCTCGCGCTTCCTGCCCCATGTAGTGCTGGACTGACCGCCTGCGCTGTCCTTGTAGGAGCGGCCTTGTGCCGCGAAAGGGCCGCAACGCGGCCCCGGCGATCTTTTCTCAATGCTGAAATCCCGGGGCTGCTACGCAGCCCTTTCCGGCCGGTCCGACGCCTCGGCAAGGCCGCTCCTACACAGGTTACTCTTCCCCCTCCGGTGGTCGGTTTCAGGACGCGCCGGGTCGCCCGCGCACAACCCCCTCGCGCAATAACTGCCATGCTCTGAGGATGCCCGTGGACCGAGCGCAGCAAGACGCCCGGCCACGGACAAGGAGGGTGCCCGGCCTGCCGCCACCGTGACCTGGCCCGCACCGCAGCTGAACACCGCCGGACCGCCGCCCGCCCACGGGCTGCCCCGGGATGCCGAGGTCTGCTGTATGCCTGATGACTTGAACCACCTGCCCCTGATCCAACGCGTCCTGGCCCGTGAACAGGACACCCCCGGCGCCCTGTTGCCGATCCTCCACGCCATCCAGGCCGGTGCCGGCTACATCCCCGACAGCGCCGTCGCCGAGATCGCCCATGCCCTCAACCTCAGCCAGGCCGAGGTGGGCGGGGTGATCAGCTTCTACCACGATTTTCGTACCACGCCAGCGGCCCGCCATACCCTGCGCCTGTGCCGCGCTGAATCCTGCCAGAGCCGTGGCGCCGAGGCGCTGGCTGCGCAGTTGCGCGAGCAGCTCGGGCTGGAGGATCACGGCCGCACCGAGGATGGCGCGCTCGACCTGCGCCCGGTGTATTGCCTGGGCGCCTGCGCTTGCTCGCCGGCCCTGGAACTCGATGGCCGGCTCTACGCCCGCGTCACCCCCGAACGCCTGCGAGCGCTGGTGGACGCTTGCCGCGAGGAGGTGAAGGCATGCTGAACCTGTGCATCCCCTGCGATTCGCTGGCCTGCGCCGTCGGTGCCGATCAGGTGGCCGAGGCGTTGACCCGCGAGGCCGCGCAGCGGCGCCTGCCGCTGCATATCAAGCGCACCAGCTCCCGTGGCCTGTACTGGCTGGAGCCGCTGGTGGAGCTGGACACCGCGCAAGGCCGCGTGGGCTTCGGGCCGGTCACCCCCGAGGATGTGCCAGGCCTGCTCGACGCCCTGGCGGGTGACCCCGGCAGCCATGCCCTGGCGCTGGGGCCGGTCGAAGCGATTCCCTACCTGAAGACGCAGCAACGCCTGCTGTTTGCCCGCGCCGGCATCACCCGGCCGCTGTCGCTGGACGACTATCACGCCAACGGCGGCTTCGAAGGCCTGCGCCAGGCCACGCTGCTGGACGGCGACGAAGTGGTCGCCGCGGTGCTCGACTCCGGGCTGCGGGGCAGGGGCGGCGCGGCGTTTCCGGCGGGCATCAAGTGGCGTACCGTGCGCCAGGCGCCGGTCGGGCAGAAGTACGTGGTGTGCAACGCCGACGAAGGCGACTCCGGCACCTTCGCCGACCGCATGCTGATGGAGGGCGATCCGTTTCTGCTAATCGAGGGCATGATCATCGCCGGTCTCGCCGTGGGAGCGAGCAAGGGCTACATCTATGTGCGCTCGGAATACCCGGATGCCGTGCGTGCGCTGAACGAGGCCATCCTGCTGGCCCGCGAGGCCGGGTACCTGGATGTCGCCGGTAACGGCGTGGCCTTCGACCTGCAGGTGCGGGTGGGGGCGGGCGCATACATCTGCGGCGAGGAAACCGCGTTGCTCGAATCCCTCGAGGGCAAGCGCGGCATCGTCCGGGCCAAGCCGCCGCTACCGGCGCTCGAAGGCCTGTTCGGCCAGCCGACGCTGGTGCACAACGTGCTTACCCTGGCCTCGGTGCCGATCATCCTGGCCAGGGGCGCGGCGTTCTACCGCGATTTCGGCATGGGCCGCTCCACGGGTACCTTGCCGTTCCAGCTGGCCGGCAATGTCCGCCATGGCGGCTTGGTGGAGCGCGCCTTCGGCCTGACCCTGCGCGAGCTGGTGGAAGGCTACGGCGGCGGCACCGCCAGTGGCCGGCCGATCAAGGCGGCGCAGGTCGGCGGCCCGCTGGGCGCCTGGGTGCCGCCCGCGCAGTTCGACACCCCGCTCGACTACGAAGCCTTCGCCGCCCTGGGCGCGATGCTCGGCCACGGTGGCGTGGTGCTGGCCGACGACACCCTGAACATGGCGGGCATGGCCCGCTTCGCCCTGCAGTTCTGCGCCGAGGAGTCCTGCGGCAAGTGCACGCCCTGCCGGATCGGCTCGACCCGTGGCGTGGAGGTGGTCGACCGCTTGATCGCCAGCACCGACCCGGCCTACCGCGCCAGCCAGGCCGGCCTGCTGCGCGACCTGTGCGACACGATGCAGTACGGCTCGCTGTGCGCCATGGGCGGGATGACCCCGTACCCCGTGGTCAGCGCCCTCAAGCACTTCCCCGCCGATTTCGGCCTGGAGGCCGCGCAATGATCAACTACTTCGATCCCCGCAACGACATCGACCTGGGCACCCCGGAACGGGTCAGCGAGGTGCAGGTTAGCCTGGTCATCGATGGCCGTTCGATCAGCGTGCCCGGCGGCACCTCGGTGATGCGCGCCGCCGCCATGCTCGGCACCAGCATTCCCAAACTGTGCGCCACCGACAGCCTCGAGGCCTTCGGCTCGTGCCGTATGTGCATCGTCGAGATCGACGGCATGCGCGGCTACCCGGCCTCGTGCACCACGCCGGTCAGCGAGGGCATGGTGGTGCGCACTCAGACGCCGCACCTGGCCGACCTGCGGCGCAACGTGATGGAGCTGTACATCTCCGATCACCCGCTGGACTGCCTGACCTGCTCGGCCAACGGCAACTGCGAGCTGCAGACCGTCGCCGGCCAGGTCGGCCTGCGCGAGGTGCGCTACGGCTATGACGGCGCCAATCACCTGGCCGAACAGAAGGATGTGTCCAACCCGTACTTCGACTACGAGCCGAGCAAGTGCATTGTCTGCAACCGCTGCGTGCGCGCCTGCGAGGAGATCCAGGGCACCTTCGCCCTTACCATCACCGGGCGTGGCTTTGATTCGCGGGTAGCGGCGGCCGGCGGCGATGATTTCCTCAGTTCCGAATGCGTGTCCTGCGGCGCCTGCGTGCAGGCCTGCCCGACAGCCACCCTGAGCGAAAAGAGCCTGGTTCAGCTCGGCCAGCCCGAGCGGGCGGTGATCACCACCTGCGCCTACTGCGGCGTGGGTTGCTCGTTCCGCGCCGAGATGAAGGGCGAGCAGCTGGTGCGCATGGTCCCGGACAAGAACGGCGGCGCCAACCATGGCCATGCCTGCGTCAAGGGGCGTTTCGCCTGGGGCTACGCGACCCACCCGGACCGCATCACCAAACCGATGATCCGCAAGCGCCTGGAAGACCCGTGGCAGGAGGTCAGCTGGGACGAGGCGGTCACCTATGCCGCCAGCGAGTTCCGGCGGATCCAGCTCAAGTACGGGCGCGATTCCATTGGTGGCATCACCTCCAGCCGCTGCACCAACGAAGAGGCGTATCTGGTGCAGAAGCTGGTGCGCACGGCCTTCGGCAACAACAACGTCGACACCTGTGCGCGAGTCTGCCATTCGCCGACCGGCTATGGCCTGAAGCAGACCCTGGGTGAGTCCGCCGGTACCCAGAGCTTCGACTCGGTGATGCAGGCCGACGTGGTGCTGGTGATCGGCGCCAACCCCACCGACGCCCATCCGGTGTTCGGTTCGCAGCTCAAGCGCCGGCTGCGCCAGGGCGCCCGGCTGATCGTCATCGACCCACGCCGCATCGACCTGGTCGATTCGCCCCATGCCCGCGCCGAACTGCACCTGCAACTGCGACCGGGCACCAACGTGGCCATGCTCAACGCCCTGGCCCATGTGATCGTCACCGAGGGCCTGCTGGCCCAGCGCTTCGTCGATGCCCGCTGCGAGCCGGAAGACTTTGCCCGCTGGCGTGATTTCGTCAGCTTGGCGGATAACGCCCCGGAAGTCCTGGGCCCGGTGTGCGGCGTGCCCGCCGAGCAGATCCGCGCCGCCGCACGGCTGTATGCCACCGGCGGCAACGCGGCAATCTACTATGGCCTGGGTGTGACCGAGCACAGCCAGGGCAGCACCGCGGTGATGGGCATCGCCAACCTGGCCATGGCCACCGGTAACATCGGCCGCGAAGGGGTGGGGGTCAACCCGCTGCGCGGGCAGAACAACGTGCAGGGCTCGTGCGACATGGGCTCGTTCCCCCACGAGCTGCCCGGCTACCGGCATATCTCCAACGAGAGCGTGCGCGCCGAGTTCGAGCAGGCCTGGGGCGTGACCTTGCAGCCCGATCCGGGCCTGCGTATCCCCAACATGTTCGAGGCCGCGCTGGACGGCAGCTTCAAGGCGCTGTACTGCCAGGGCGAGGACATCGCCCAGAGCGATCCCAACACCCAGCACGTCACCGCCGCGTTGCTGGCGATGGAGTGCGTGGTGGTGCAGGACATCTTCCTCAACGAGACCGCCAAGTTCGCCCATGTGTTCCTGCCGGGCAGCTCGTTCCTGGAGAAGGACGGCACCTTCACCAACGCCGAGCGACGTATCTCGCGGGTGCGCAAGGTGATGGAGCCGCTGGCCGGCAAGGCCGACTGGGAGGCCACCGTGGCCTTGGCCGGTGCCTTGGGTTACTCCATGGAATACCGCCATCCCGCCGAGATCATGGACGAGATCGCCCGCCTGACCCCGACCTTCCGCAGGGTCAGCTATGCCGAGCTCGATCGTCACGGCAGCCTGCAATGGCCCTGCAACGACGCCGCGCCCGACGGCACGCCGACCATGCACATCGACCAGTTCGTGCGCGGCAAGGGGCGTTTCATGCTGACCGGCTACGTGCCCACCGACGAGAAGGTCAACAGCCGCTACCCGCTGCTGCTGACCACCGGGCGCATCCTCAGCCAGTACAACGTCGGCGCGCAGACCCGGCGCACCGACAACGTCGCCTGGCATGACGAGGACCGTCTGGAGATCCACCCCAGCGATGCCGAGAGTCGGGGCATCAGCGACGGTGACTGGGTGGGCATCGGCAGCCGTTCCGGGCAGAGCGTGCTGCGCGCCAGGGTCAGCGGCCGGGTGGCGCCGGGGGTGGTGTACACCACCTTCCACTTCCCAGAGTCCGGCGCCAACGTGATCACCACCGACAACTCCGACTGGGCCACCAACTGTCCGGAATACAAGGTCACTGCGGTTGAAGTGGCGAAGGTGTTCCAGCCGTCGGAGTGGCAGAAACGCTACCAGCGCTTCAGTGACGAGCAGCGGCGCTTGCTCAAGGAGCGCCGGCAAGCGGAAGCGGCGGAGGTGCGTCGATGAGCAGTGATAACCTGGTGAAGATGGCCAACCAGATCGCCCATTACTTCGACAGCGAGCCGGATCACGCCAAGGCGGTGCAGGGGGTGAGGCAGCATCTGCAGAGCTTCTGGACGCCGGCCATGCGCCGGCAGTTGGGTGAACGGTTGCAGGCCGAGGGAGGCGAGGGGCTGGATGCGTTGGTGCGCGAGGCACTTCAGCCGGTGGTTTGATTGCGCAATTCATGCCTACCCCTGTAGGAGCGGCCTTGTGCCGCGAAAGGGCCGCAAAGCGGCCCCAGCGATCTTTGTTCGGCAGTGAAATCCTGGGGCCGCTGCGCAGCCCTTTCGCGGCACAAGGCCGCTCCTACAGGGGGGGCGCGATAGGGCACTAGGACTCTGGCTCAATCCCATCGCCAGAAATAAACCTGCTCCAAGTCCCCTTCGTCGAGGTGCTCGACAACGCCACTCTCGACAAAGCCCTGGCGCTCCAGCAAACGGCGCATCGGGTCATTGGAGCGATTGGTCGAAGTGAACAGCTTCTGCCCCGCGTAGTCGGCCTGTATGCGGGCCAGCAGCGCGGCCCCTAGCCCATTGCGTCGATGGCCCTCTTCGACCATCAGCATCTCGATGAACGCGCAACCGAAGAAGTGCCGATGCATCACCGCATAGGCGGCCACCTTGCCCTGTACCTCGGCCACCAGGCAACGGTACTGCCCGAGCCAGTCGGCAATCTGTTCGGCACGCAGCGGGTCCTGGCGGACGACGCTGTCGATGGCGATCAGGGCGGGTAGATCCTGTAGTCCAGCAAGACGAATGTTCATGGCCTGGTTCTGCAGTGGCGGTGCCGCGATTATCCGCGCCCTGACAAGTCTTGCACAGAGGTTGGCGCAGCGCATGGCCAGGATGAAATGTCCGTCATGTTTGCAGGGTTAATGCAGGTCCGGTGCTACGCTCGCAAAAACATCCTCTACGGAAGCGCACCATGGACATGAACTGGCACCAGGCCCTGCAAGAGAGCCTGAGCTGGCTGGCAATCGCCTCGTTGGTCACCCTTGTCTGCTTTACCGCCACTGCGTTGCTGGCGGTGCGCTACACCCGCTGGGGCGCGCAGTTCTGGCAACTGGCCGGCCCCTATTTCAGTTTGCGCCGCAGTTGGCGACCCTTGCTGGCCTTCGCCCTGCTGCTGGTCCTGACGCTGTTCGCGGTGCGCCTGAACGTGCTGTTCTCGTTCTGGTACAACGGCTTCTACAGCGCCTTGCAGGCACTGGACCAGACCGCGTTCTGGTACCTGCTCGGGGTGTTCGCGGTGCTGGCGACCATCCATGTATTGCGCTCGCTGTTCGCCTTCTACGTCACCCAGGCGTTCAACATCCGCTGGCGGGTGTGGCTCACCGAGCGCCTGACCGCCGACTGGATGCACGGTGATGCCTACTATCGTGGGCAGTTCCTCGCCGAGCCGGTGGACAACCCCGATCAGCGTATCGAGCTGGACGTGAACGCCTTCGTCAGCGGCTCCGTGTCGCTGGCGCTGGGGGCGGTGAGTGCACTGGTGTCGCTGGTGGCCTTCACCGGTATTCTCTGGGGGTTGTCGGCGCCGCTGGCGGTGGCCGGCATCGAGGTCCCCCGGGCGATGGTGTTCGCCGTGTATGTCTATGTGCTGATCGCCACCTGGATTGCCTTCCGCCTTGGCCAGCCGCTGATCCGCCTCAACTTCCTCAACGAGAAACTCACCGCCAACTTCCGTTACGCCTTGATGCGCCTGCGTGAGAACGCCGAGAACATCGCCTTCTACCAGGGCGCGCAGGTGGAGCGGGGCACCTTGCTCGGGCGCTTCTTCGCGTTGATCGGCAACGCCTGGGCGCTGGTGTTCCGGAACCTCAAGTTCAGCGGCTTCAACCTGGGCGTCAGCCAGGTGGCGGTGGTGTTCCCGTTCATCCTCCAGGCGCCGCGTTTCTTCAGCGGCGCGATCAAGCTCGGCGACGTGATGCAGACCGCCCAGGCGTTTGGCCAGGTGCAGGATTCGCTGTCGTTCTTCCGTGAGTCCTACGACACCTTCGCCCAGTACCGCGCCACCCTCGACCGTCTGACCGGTTTCCTCGATGCCAACCAGCAGGCCAGTGAGTTGCCGCGCGTAATTAGCGTGGATCAGGACCACGCGTTGGGGATCCAGGGCTTGCAGGTGCGTCGCCCCGACGGCCACGCGCTGATCGCCGATCTCGACCTGAATTTGCACAGCGGCCAGGCGCTGCTGATCAAAGGGCCATCGGGCAGTGGCAAGACCACCTTGCTGCGCGCCCTGGCGGGCCTGTGGCCTTATGCCGAGGGCGAGGTCAGGCGGCCGTTGGGGACGCAGGCACTGTTCCTCTCGCAGCGCCCGTACCTGCCACTGGGTGACCTGCGCACCGCCATCGCCTATCCGGCACAGGGCGTGCCCGGGGACGATGCGCGTATGCAGCAGGCCCTGCGCCAGGTCAACCTCGCCCATCTGGCCGAACGGCTGGACGAGCAGCGCGACTGGTCGCGGATCCTCTCGCTGGGCGAACAGCAACGCCTGGCGTTTTCCCGGGTGCTGTTCAACCAGCCGCAGGTAGTGTTCCTCGACGAGTCCACCTCGGCGATGGACGAAGGGCTGGAGCATGCGCTGTATTCGCTGCTGCGCGCGGAGCTGCCGACGACGCTGCTGGTCAGTGTCGGGCACCGCAGCACCCTGGCGGGATTCCACTCTCATCGGCTGGAGGTGGACGGGCAGGGGGGATGGTCGTTGCTGGAGCAGCAGCCGGCAGCCATGACCCTGTAGCGTCAGGCCGCCCGCATCCCTGTAGGAGCGGGCTTGCCCCGCGATGGCGGCAGGTCAGGTAATGAAGTTGCTCCTGCCGGCCTCATCGCGGGGCAAGCCCGCTCCCACGATCAGCCATGAACCACAAACCTGCTATTGTGGTAGCGGCGAACACGCCCCCCAGCATGAACGTCGCCTGATACCCCACCCAGTCCCACAGCCCTCCGGCCAGCACACTGGCCACCAGCAACGCCACCCCCGTCACCAGGTTGAACAGGCCGAACGCGGTCCCGCGCAGGTCCTCGGGGGCGCTGTCGGCGATCAAGGCGCTGAACACGCCTTGGGTAAAGCCCATGTGCAGCCCCCACAGGATCACGCCCAGTGCCAGCCCGGACAGGCCCGGCAGCCAGGCCAGCAGCAGATCGGCCAGCACCAGCAGGGCCAGCCCGAGCATCAACACACCCCGTCGCCCGACCTTGTCGGAGAGTGCCCCGGCAGGATAGGCCGACAGGGAATAGGCCAGCGACATCAGCACCAGCACCGCTGGCGCCCACAAGGGGGCAAGGCCAAGCGCCTGGCCGCGCAGCAGCAGAAATGCTTCGCTGAAGCGCGCCAGGGTGAACAGCGTGGCCAGGATGAGCAGGCGCCAGTAACCGTTGCCCAGCCGGGCCAGTTCGCGAAGTGCCAGAGGCATGGCCACTGTGCCGAGCGCAGCCGGTTTTTCGGGCTCGCGGACGAAGGCTACCAGCACATAGAGCGCCATGAACGCCGGAATCACCGCCACCCAGAACACCGTCTGGAAGTGGCTGGCGGTCAGCCACATCAACAGGATCGCCAGCAATGGCCCGAGAAACGCCCCGACCGTATCCAGCGCCTGGCGCAGGCCGAATGCCGCTCCGCGCAGTTCGGCGGGGGTGACATCGGCGATCAGCGCGTCCCGTGGCGCGCCGCGGATGCCCTTGCCGACGCGGTCGACGACGCGTGCAGCGGTCAGCCATTCCAGCCCGGGGGCCAGCGGGAACACCGGCTTGGTCACGGCGGCCAGGCCGTAGCCGATCACCGTCAGCCGCTTGCGCTTGCCCAGGCGGTCGCTGAGGGCGCCGGAGAATACCTTGGTGATCGCCGCCGTCGCCTCGGCGATGCCTTCGATCATGCCCACGGCCAGCACCGAGGTGCCGAGCACGGTGACCATGTACAGCGGGAGCAGGGCGTGGATCATCTCCGAGGAGATATCCATGAGCAGCGAGACGCAGCCCAAGGCCCAGACGCCGCGGGGTATGGAGGCGAGGCCGTTGCGGTGGCGCGCGGGCGAAACGTTGTTCATCGATCATCCCGGAGCTGTTCCGATTTAACTTTAGACAGAACCGGCCTCAACGGCGGCGAGCCAGTCCTTGAAGTTTGCGCGGTCCGCAGCGGCCTTGAGCATGGACCGGCATGCAAAGGTGTGCGGGAAAATGCTGGCCTGGATCGTCCAATAGATATCGGCTACGTCCTACTTGACGAACAAGCGACCTGATGGCTCTGTAGTGGTTTTTGACGTTGATGCCGGCCTTCGTAAGGACATTATGGACAAAGTAATCCCTCAACGGCCCGTCGCTGGTGTGACGGGGGATCCTGATGTGCCGAAGCGGGTAGACAACGGCCAGCCCGGTTACTCCCTCGAGTTACCAAAAATGTGGGAGTCGCTACTCGAAAAGCACTTGAGTAATGCCCGTGTTTATACACAGGATGAATTTCTCAAGGCGTTCAAGTAATGACGATGAATCAATCAGTTTTTGATGATCTTTGGAGTGGAGAGAGAAGTGTCTGTTTTTTTGTACACTCTGGAAGATGTTATTGGGTCGTAGATGAGAAGTATAATTTTTCTCTTGACGCGGAAAAAGACTATCGCGCCTACCTTGAAGAGGGTGATATTACCCAGGAGCAATACGAACAGTCTTGCAAAAATTTCAGGGGCGGTATTCTGAAAATGACGGCGGAGAATTTCCCGCAGTATCTGGATGATTCAAGTGAAAAGATTCTTTCTTCGTGCGATTTAAAAAACTTTATAGGGGCGGATCGTGAGATTTTTGAAAGGGTCGAAAATTATTTTTTAACCGGCGAGGGTTTGACGCCGGATCTGTTTAGGCAGGCTAATATCATTCATTCTAGGCTTCCCAGGTTTTACATAAATTTTGACCGAAAGATTTTTATGCACATGGATGACGTGCGTGTTCATGAAAGTCTTGCTTATCCAGATTGGGTTGCTCAATGCTTTGATTTTAGCTTTTTGATTCCTGCTCGCGAGCGGTACTGGGTAGTGGGGGGCAATGACTATTGGAAGCTTAGGTTTGTCTAAAGCGAGAAAGGTGCAGAAGGCGCAGGCGGTTTTCACCCCCCTATGGGCTCGAAGGTATTGTGTTGTCATGTAGGGTAGGCTGAAGCTAGCGTAAAGAAAACAAAACGGTCCCGTTATTTCAATACCCTTTTTCTCACAAGGTAGTGACAGAATTGAAAAGTGCAATTTTCGTGTTTGGCATGCTGTTGTTGGCAGTTTCTGGATGCTCGACCATTAATAATCTTAAGGCTTTTACTTCTGCGTATCAGGAGCCGGAGTCCGCCACCACTACACGGCTCAGAGTTGTAACTGATCAGGTGGTTAGGTTGGTCCCTGATCGCTCTTGTGTCGCATGGGATGCCCCAGGTGCAGGGGTGGTTAGCTCAAGGAATGCAGGTGTGGCCAACAGTAAGATATTGAACGATCAGCGTATTGGTATGCCCGGAGGGGAGCAGGTCAAAGATGCCTCTGAAGTTTATGTGAGGTCGAATAGTCCGATCACTGTTGTTTATAATGGCGCTCGGTCTATGTATGAGTGCGCCGTCTACGCCTATTTTGTTCCTGAAGCCAATTCGGACTATGAGGTCTCTGCGTATCTTCCTTACGCATCTTGTGGGATTCGCATTGCAAAACTGGTTAAGGGGGTAGGGGATGGAGAGGTTGTTCGTGAGCCTGTTTTGGCTCATCAAGCGAAGATTTGCGATTGATGAAAAAATGGCATGACTCACCCACATGGGTTACAAATCAGTTCGCGCACATAGGTAACAGTCTTTAACTGGCAGGGTCGGTTTTCGAGGATCTGACCTTGCCCTAGCAAGTCGAATGGATATTTAGGGATCAAGCCTCCAAACCTTTGCTGGAAGCTTTGGAAAAAGCGGGTGTTTCGACTAAAGTGGGGAGTTTAATTGAATAAAGATGACGATTCGTTTGAATGCTGGCTGATGGATATGGACGATGCCATTCATCGTTTTATATGCGGATGTCCTGTAGGGGATAGACAGCGTTTCGACTATTCCTCAGCGTCGCTGGATTTTCTGGAGCGCTGGCTGCTTAACCAATATCAAAGTATTGAAGCGATGCGCCAGCAAGATCAGGCTGCAATGGTTGATGGTGCGGCCAGGTATGTGGGGCAGGTGTTTAGGCGGCACTTAGGTGGCAAGTGGTTTATCGACAATGAGGATAAGAAAAATGTTTTTTATAAGCGTCCGCAACTTATGGGGATGAAGGGGCAGCTTGCACAGTTTAGTCCGCTCAGCATGGTGACTGCTTCTGTGGATCGTAATTCGGGTAGCTATATGAGCGGTGTGTTGAGTAAGTTAAAGGCTAATGTAGGCGTTTAGGGTCCTGTGTTGAGCGTGACGGCCTTTCAGGCGGCGCTGTTGCCGAGGGCAAGGTAGGAGTGCTGCAAAAGCCATTTCAGTGACATCATTGCGACGAGACGGTGACCGATCTATTTTTTTAATATAATTTCGGGGGAAGTGGGGGCGAATTTATTTTTCATACTCTAAATCCGGCTCCTGAGACGAAGGGATCTAGCTGTCAGGCAGGGGAGACCGAAAATTAGAGCAGAGAAAATAAATCTGTCACTTTCTGCTTTCTGGTCGTCCCTTTGTCTGAGTCTCAAGGTGTAAAGGTTGTTGTGAATGTGGTGGAATAGATGAATGCTAAGTCGTGGGCTTACATTAAGTTTAATGATGATTTTATTTTCATCGAAACGTATTCTGGTTATTTTAACTGCCTGCCGGATCCTGAGGGGGTGCGAATTTACTTGTCGCATCCTTCTACGGATATTGAGCTGGGTAAGAGCATTCTAGAGGCGTTGTCGGCCAGTCGGACGATTGATCCTAAGTTAAGTCCTGATTTTTTCGATTTCAGGGGGCGTGTTGCTGTCCAATACGAAAGCTGGGTGGCTGACCTGATGTCCAGGTTTGGCTATAAGACGAGGCGTGCATTGTTCAAAAATATGAAAAGCTGCTCAGTGGATGCAGTGGGTGATGTTATCACTATGCGCCCAAGTCACCACGAGAAGCTGGAAGCGTGGACTGGCAAAGGGATAGCCGAAAAAGATCATGTTGTTATTTCTTCCTGTTGCTCCCATGAAGAGATTGGCGCTGCACTTCGCTTGGGCTTGAGTCGTTGTACATAGCGATAGGAAGGTTGGAAAGAGGGTAGGTCATAGACTTACCAGGAAAAAGAAGAAGAAAAGGGGCAGATTTATTTGCCTGCTCTAAATCCGGTTCCTGAGGCGAAAGGGTCTAGCGGTCGGGCAGGGTAAGCCGAAATTAGAGTGGGGCAAATAAATCTGTCCCCTTTTCCTTAGAGTTCCGGGTTTTTCATAATGGATCTTTGGGCTCTAGATTTCAGGGGCGAACTTCTTGCGGGCTGACGGAAGTCCTATTGATATTTCGAACATGAGAACAGTGACCCTGGAGAAAATAAAATGAAAATCTCAGTTGACTTTGGCTGCCTGGTTACGTTTGATTGTACGTTTGGTGAGTGGGCTGTTGGCCAAGGAATTGTAAAGATTTTTGTTGAGAAGGGCTTGGCTTTAAAAGAGTCGAGATTTGTTTTAGGAGATGCTGGATGGGAAATCATTGAATGCAAGGGGGGGTAAAGGGGTAGAGGATGTTTTTCCAGTTCACTACATATATGATCCCGCAAGAGAGGTGGAGTATGTGCAGTGGGAAATTGTCGAAGGTTATTTAAACGCGCGTACTGACGAAGGTGAGTATGTAAAGTATGGGAGTAAGGCTGAAAGCTTGCACGCGATGCATGAGTATGTTGGAGGTTGTTGGTTTGTGTTTTCGGGGGTGACGTTCGTGAGAAGGTTTGTTTGCGAGTACGCTTTGGACAAGAAAGCGTTCTCAGGCAACCGATTCCCAGAGGAGTTTGGAGATGGCTCCATGTCCGGAAAGCAAGGCGAGAAGTATTTTCTCGAAGGTGTGATTAATTGCTCACCAGGCCCAGGTTGGATGTCGTTGGAGATCCATGCTGAATCCATGCATATAGAAATTCTTGATCATGAAGTGGGGCGATAGATATATGGCAAAAAAGTGACGGAAAAAATTGGAAACGGAGCAGCCAGAAAAAGAGGTGGATTTATTTTTTCCTGAAATTATAGCAGGAAAGTAAATTTGCCCCCTTTCTAGAGGAATGATTGATTTGTTGATTAGGTAGGCGCAAAAGGCGGTAGGGAAATGAGCGGCTATTCTGTGATTCCAGCGGATTTTTTGAATAAGCTGAAACAGCTTATAGGTTGCAAGCTGATATCGGTTAAACGGTATAGTTGGTGGGCGCCTGAAGAAGCTGTCGAGCACGGAGTTTCTAAGAAAGAAATATTTACGTTGACAGCAGGGCCTGCGAGTATTGAGTTCGACTCAGGGGCTATTCTTGGATTTTTCAGCGATCCATCACTTTGTTCAGTAATGGTTTGGATGGAGAGGGATGAACATGGAAGGTATTTAAGGAATGAGACTTTAGAGGCTGATGAGGATTTGTTCGAAATAGCAGTGGGTGATCAGGAATATTCGGATGGGTTTTGGCGGAGGATAGTTGGGTCAACACTGGTAAGCGTTTCTATCCTGCGTCGTATATATACTGGTGTGCGTATTTCAGAGCGACCATGCCAAGTCGGTATCGCCTTTGGTCTGGAGGGCGGGGAAGTATTTCTAATGGCGCACGGTTTGCACGATAACTCGGATGACTTTGCATTGCTTGAATGGTCGCAGGTGCTTTCAGATATTAGGCGTGATCTTGTAGAGGAATCGGTTGGATAGTAAAGTTCCACTCGGTCAGTGTCATTCGTACTTTCCTTCTCTGATTTCTGCTGTTGTGTGGCGGAGAAAGGGGCGAGACTGGACACTCGAGTCGGCAGTCGATGCCGTCGGACGGCGGAAGAGATGAGCAATCCGCAAGATAAGTCGGGTTCGCAATATTTACTCATCAGACGCAAGGAGTGATAGGCATGGCGGGTGATTGTTTAAAATATTTTATTTATATTGGGGTCCAGCCACTTGGGAGCTTGGGTGAGACCGCTAATGTATTAGGTGATGTACTTTCCGTATCTTTTGTGAAGGATGAGTGCTGGCGATACGATGAGTATCCAGCATTCATCGCTGGAGAGAAGTGTCTTAATTATTCCTTGTTGGGTACTCCACTTCCTGAGGATGACCTGGCGCAGGAAAGGTCTGAGGATTTTCAATTGATTGTTGAAGTGGATGGTGGTTTCCATCAGAAAAGTAAGTCCCAGGTTTCCAAGGATCTCGTTGATCTTGTAGTGTGTGATGGCAGGATTGTTTGCTGGTTGTTGGATTGAGTATTTTGAGAAGGGCGGATCTGAGTGGCACTCACTCAACACGTTTCGGATATCTCTGTTTTATGATCTCCCTCCTTGCTGATCGCCGGGGCTATAGCTCTAGGCTCGACACGGTAAGGCCGGTACCCGCACGCCCTTGAGCAATCCGCATCAGCACATCATCCTGCGGTAAAATTAAAACGGTTTTGAATGAGACTCAGGGATTCAACTCCTGTCAGTAAGGAAATAATGGTTTGCCATATGAAGAAAAATCTTATCTACCTCAGGATGCTATCCCTGTCTTTGCCATACATAAGAAATATCCAGACGCTGGATGAGGAAGCAAAGGGTAAAGATAAATCATGTTTCTTTGAGGCGGAGTTGGTGCACAATCTTACAGTTACTTTGTTGGATTCTGAGTTCTCTGACCATGATGTATGGTTTTTAAATTATCAAGCGAAAAGCTATTTGCAGAACTGTAGTGACGACATATCGCCTAATTACCATGAGCACTTGCGGTGCATAAGGTCTCTATTTGAGCTTGTGCCTGATGCGCTTAGGAAGAACTTATTGTGGCCTGGGCCGTAGAGAGCGGTAAAAAGGTGATGCCTCTTCCCTGGTCCGGAAAGAGGCAGGACTGAATTGGCAAAGAGAGGACATGGCATCTGTCCCCATTTTTCAGTCCATCCCCTTTTTACATTGCGGCTGGGCGAAGGCTTTTTTAGATAATGTATCCTTCATCACGGGGCAAGCCCGCGAGCCGTCACGACTTGAAACGACCCACCAGCCCATTCAACTCATCCGACAACTGCGCCAGCCTGCCGGAGTCAGCCTGGGCGGAACTGGCCAGCCCCTCTACCAGCCGTGCCTCGTCGTAGATCTGCTGGATATGCCGGTTGATTTCCTCGGCCACGCTGTGCTGCTCCTCGGCTGCGGCGGAGATCTGCAGGTTCTGGTCGCGGATCTCGTTCACCGAGAGCTGGATGCCCTCGAAGCTGTCCCGCGCGCTTTCGATCGACGACACGCTGGCCCGCGACAGGTCCAGGCAACTTTCCATCTTCTGCGAGACCTCCTGGGTCTTGCCGCCGAGGGTGTTGAGCAACTGGTCGATCTCGCCGGTGGAGTCGGCGGTGCGCTTGGCCAGTGCCCGTACCTCGTCCGCCACCACGGCAAAACCACGGCCCTGGTCGCCGGCCCGGGCCGCCTCGATGGCGGCGTTGAGCGCCAGCAGGTTGGTCTGCTCGGCGATGGCGCGGATGGTGCCGAGGATCTGGTTGATGCTGCGGCTGCCTTCCTCCAGCTCGACCATGGCCTGGGACGACTCGCTCAGGCGCCGGCCCAGGCGATTGACGTTGTCGGTGGTCGCCTCGATCTGCTGTTTGCCCTCGGCCACCCGGCGGTGGCCGTGCTCGGCGGCGTCGGCGGCGCTGCTGCACGAGCGCGCCACTTCGTTGGCGGTGGCGACCATCTCGTTGAACGCGGTGGACACCAGCTCCACCGCCTCGCGCTGGCGCCCGGCGGCCTCGTTCATGTTGCCGGCCATCTCGCTGTTGTTGCGCGAGGCTTCATGCAGGTTGGTCGAGGCCGCGCCAATGCGCTGGATCAGCTGGCGGATGGCGGCGAGGAACTTGTTGAACCAGCCGGCCAGTTCGGCGGTTTCATCCTTGCCCTGGACCTGCAGGTCGCGGCGCAGGTCGCCTTCACCTTCTGCAATCGACTGCAGGCCGATGCTGACCTGACCGATCGGCTTGACGATCACCCGCGAGAACGCCGTCGCCACCAAGGCGAAGACCAGGGCCAGCACCACCACGATCAACGCAGTGACATAGGTCATGCGTGTGGCCGCGGCCATCACCTCGTCGTACTCGATCAGGCCGACGAAGCGCCAGCCCAGGCCCGGAGAGGTCCACACGTTGGCCATGTAGCGCACGCCGTCGATCACCACCTCGGTGGAACCCTGGGTGGTGGCGGCCAGTTGCGCGTAGGGCGCGCCGAGGTCCTTGAGCTGCTTGAAGCCGTTGGCGGCGTTGCGCGGGTCGACCAGCACGGTGCCGTCCTCGATCAGCATCACGTAGCCGCTGTCGCCCAGCTTGATGCTCTTGACCAGCTCGGTGAGATTCTTCAGCGACATGCTGACCACGAACACGCCCTTGGCCTTGCCGGCCTCGTCGAGCAGCGCCCGGGCGGTGCCGACCAGGGCCACGTCATCCTTGTCGTAGTAGTAGGCGGCGGTGCGCACGGTCTTGTCCGGGCTGGCCATGGCGGCCTTGTACCAGGGGCGGGTGCGCGGGTCGTACTTGGCCAGCTGCGGGTCGTCCGGCCATTTGGCGTAGCTGCCGTCCTCGAGGCCGATGGACAGGATCGCCGCCGCCGGGTGGGTGGTGCCGTAGCGGGCGAAGGCGTCGATCACCTTCTGCGCGGCCTCGGGCATTGGTTGGCGTGCGGCATCCGCGCCGGTGTAGTCCTTGAGCGAGGTGACCGAGGTGTATACAGGATCCTTGGCCATTTGATCGACGTTCTGCAGCGTGCCATCGAAGAACTGGCGCATGTTGCCGTCGATCTGGCGGATTTCCCGGGTGCTGCCGTCGAGGAACTGGTCCACCGCCTCGCTGCGGATGTTCAGCACCGAGATCCCGCCGACCAGGGCCACTGGGATGAAGGCCACCAGTACGAAGGCCAGGATCAGTTTGTTTTTTATTTTCATCGTGACGCCCATCCGTGAGAGTGAAGGGTGCACATGGCCGCTTCGATGGAGTGGTGGCCACTTGCTACCTTTTCTGTTTCGGCGGGCGGAATATAAACCTTTAGTAGATGTTTCGTGTACAGGAAAATCAGAAATTGTCCTGACTTGTAAGGTAGTAGCAGGGCAGAGAGCAGGAGAAGCGTGGGAGCGGGCTTGACCCGCGATAGGCCAGGACAGCTGTTTCAAGCGGATTACTAAGACTTTCCCTATTTCGCGTAGGACGTTTCCCAAGCATGCTTTTACGGCCTTTCAGCTGTTGTTCTGGCCAGTCGCATTCCTTAGTCTCGGCCTGTCGTTGCTCATTCAACGACCGGGTGTGCAAGCCCGTTCAGGTACAACGCGAAAGCGCTTTGGGGCCTTGCCGGCAGTCTGCGGTTCTGGCCCTCCAATGGCGGCTATGCGTGGGAGGCCCTTGGGCCTGCCGAGTTCCTGTACCCTCGGTCTTGCACACCTACGTATAGCTGCCACCTATTCGAGTGCAAGCGGATTCAGGCAGTTTTCCCATGACGGTACAGGAGTGCTGAACCATGCTGAAAATCGTGCCCGATCCACCCCGCGTCTTGCCCAGGGAGGTTCGCCCATGACCCTCGATACGACCCCTCGAACCTCCCGCCCCACCACGGCCCACGCCCATTTCGGCACCTGCCACGACGCCCATCCACCGATGTTCTCGGTGCATGCCGGCATTGATGGCGAGGATGCGCTGGTGTGCGCGGTAGCGGCCTTGCAGGCGGCCTACGAAACCAATGCCATGGCCCTGGAAAAAGCCAGCGAACCACTGCGCAGTCTGCTGGTGGCGACGGAGAACTCCCTGGAGAAAGGGTTGGCCTTGGCGTCGGCTGTGCTGGATGGGATAGAGCGAGGCTGAACAGACGTTGCAGGGCTGCTAGTAGTGAAACCTGCAGGCCAGCACAGTCAGTGCACCAGTTTCGTAGTAGTAGACGAAGCGATGCTCCTTGTTGATCCGCCGCGACCAGTAACCGGTCAGGTCGCCTTTCAAGGGCTCGGGTTTGCCCGTGCCCTTGAAAGGCGAGCGGCAGCATTCGTCGATCAGGGTCAGCACCCTCGCGAGGACTTTGGTGTCGGCCGACTGCCAATGCACGAAGTCCTCCCAGCCGATCGGCGTGAAGGAGACCTTGATGGCGTTGCGGGCCTCAGCCTTGTTCTGCCGTTTCTGCTTCTGCGTCATGCAACGGAATGTCCTTGCTGAAGGTATTTCCAGCCTTGTGCTGAGCGATGGACTGGCGCAGCCGCGACGCGTTGTTTTCAGTGCCCAGCAGGTACATGGTTTCGGCCATGGCGTTGTAGTCGTCCAAAGACAGCAGGACTACCGGCTCACCACGTTGCCGGGTAATGACCGTCGGCTCATGGTCGCGACAGACATCATCCATCGCTTGTTTCAGGCTGGCGCGAGCCTGGCTGAAAGTGAGTACGTTCATTGGTTGTTCCTTTCTGAACACATCATGTACCACGGGCGTGCAAGGCTTGATGCAGGATCTGGCCGAGGCTTGCGTAGGGCATTCTTGACCGATACCTGACCAGGGATGCTCGACCTGGGAGTTGCCTGGGAATGTACAGAACGTTGTACGTATGCGCCAAGCCCGCTTATCCGATGGTGCACGGCGGCATGCAAGCCTTAGTGATCGAGCATCTTGTGATAGGTCACGAAATCCTGCTCGGCCACATACCCCAGCGATTCATACAACGCCTGGGCGGCAAGGTTGGTCCGGGCGGTGTCCAGGCTCAACCGTTGCGCGCCCTCGGCCTGGAAAATATCGGTCAGTTGCTGCATCAGGTAGCGGGCATGACCGCCCCTGCGGGCGTGCGGGGCAACGAACAGGTCATACAGCCAGTAGAAGCGCTTCATCGCCAGCGAACAGGTCGCCGGGTACAGCTGGGCAAAGGCGATGGCCTGGCCGTCGGCGTCCTGCAGCAGGTAGATACGCGAGTTGCCGGTTTCGAGGTTGGTCTTGAGGAATGCGCGGGAAGCGGGGAGGTCATCCGCTTCCCGGTAGAACATCCGGTACTGGTTGAAGAGGTCCGCGGCGGCGTCCAGGTGGTGCAGATCACAGGCAATGACGTTCATGTCGGGGCTCGCAGGAGGGTGGTACACCGTGTGGCGCAGTGTGTGAAGAAAGGATCTGTTGCAAATCCCACGGCCATTGGCCGCTGGCGCGGACTACGCTTTCGACTGTGGCGTGGGCAGGTGCTTCCGATGGTCGCAAGACATTTGAGGCGGGCGCCCCGAGCACGTAGCATCAACTCATCAGCGTACTGGAGGTAGTCATGGCTCAATACGCACCTGCAAAGCAGGACAATACCTTTGTTCCCAAGCAAAAGCGAAGCGGCAAAAGTGATGAAGAGGTTCTTCGCCAGGGTGCCCGTTCAAGCGAGGCGCTACTTGATTATGTCGAAAAGCATGGAAAGCTGCCTGTAACCAAGTGAGGGGCCGTGCCGTCTGTCAAAGTCTCTGAGCTGTTCAAGCTGGGATTTGAAGATTGGTACGATCTCTACGTCGATTTCCATGCCTACAAAGTCGGTGGCATTCAGCCGAAGACGTTTGGCAGGGACGCACCACTTGAAGATAAATTCCAGCTTTACCATATCCATCTGGCCACCTCCCAACCGGTCATGCTGCGTTGGGCGTCAATCGACGAGCCATTTCGTCGGACACATCGCGTCGATGAGCCCGAAAACGACTATTGGCTGATTTATGCCTATGACGAGTACCTGGACGAGTACTTGATGTTGAGGCTGATGGGACCCGGTGCACACAATCGCAAAGGATGGGGTTCATTGCTGCGCAACATCGTGAGTGAAATCGTAGAGCCCTGGTCATTGGGTCGGGTCACTTACGATGAGCCAGATTAGCGCTCTGGTAGAAGGGCCGCAGGTGCGGCCCGGTTCTCCAAGGCTTGTGCCAGGATGCCTGCCCCCCTTAAATTCGTCCCCTTCATTTACGGCCATACACAACCCATGGCCGGCTCCAGGATCAAGGACGAATGTTGCCGTTGCTTTCCCGTTTCCTGCTGCACGCACTGGCCTGTGTGGCGTTTCCTTTTCTCTTGAGCCTGGGCTTCGATCTGTACCGACAGCATGTCGGCCCACCCATGGCACGAGGCGTCAGCGTCGGCTTGGCGACGATGATGGTGTTCTACACCTTCGTGCTCTTCAACCTGCTGATGGTGGCCATTCCAAGGGCGGCAATCCGCTACGGCTTGGCGCTGTTGCTGGTGCTGTTGGTGCTGGCATTCTTCAATACCTTGCACCCGTTGCGGGCGCTGGGCTTTGCGCTGTTATGCGGCGGTTTGTGCGGGGCTGCGATCAGCATGACGCCCACAGTGACATCGTTGTTGAACAAGTGTCGCGGGTGAGGGCACCAGCGCGGGGGGATCAGCAAACCAGCACGCGTCGCTCTTCGAGCCATCGTTCGAAGCAGGTGAAGGTCTCGACCGCTGCCTTTACTGTCCGGGCCTGGGCGGCAGGCTCCGGTTCGGCGCCAGCCAGTCGATCGAGGAAGCTGCGCCAGCGTGCGCCGGTATGCGCGCCGTAGACGTCGAGAAACGCACCGCCGTTGTCGGCGTCGATACCCAGACGTTCAGCCATGGCCCACTTGAGCACCTGGCCACCCAGGGTGGAGCCTTCCAGTACATACATCACACCGAGTGCGCTGGCTTCATCGTCGATGCGAGGGAGGGCGTGGCACAAGGGCAGCGCTTCGATATCGATGGCCAGGGCGCCCAGGTCGCGGGACAAGGCGGGTGTCTTGTTGCGTTCGGTGCCCTGGTACTCGGCCAGCAAGGTATCCAGCGGCGCGTGGAAGCCATGGTAGGCCCCGAGCAGATGCGCATAGGCCGCCCGGTCGAAACCTTCGCTGAAGAACGGCAGGCGCGCCTCCAGCCCCTCGTGGCAAGCGCGGGTACCCTCGCGCAAGGCAAGCAACAGCGGGCTGATGGTAACGGACATGGCGCAGGCTCTGAACATGACGTAACCGATACTGCCAGATCCCATGGCGCAATCACCACTGCCGATTTTCCGCACCTGGCATTTGATCTGTGGAATCATTGCGCCGCCTCTGGAGTGGGGCTTTCACGGCTATTACAGGAATGCAGCACGATGCGCGCAACAACAAGGAACTGGCTGGCCCTGGGGCTGGCGTTGCTACCGGGCCTGGTCGGCGCGGCGGAGCCAGAGCCGGTACCGGTGTACCGGGAGATCAAGGACTGGGTGGTGGGCTGCGACAACACGCGCTTCTGCACCGCGGTGCTGGCCGATCATCCGGAGAAGATGCGGGTGGGCATGCTGGTGCAGCGCGAGGCGGGCGCCTGGGGCAACCTGCACCTGACCTTGGTGGGGAGCACCGACTGGTCGGGCGAGCCCCTGCTCGATGGCCAGCTGCTGGTCGCCCCCTGGCGCATGACCCGTGGCGTCGAGACCACCCTGGAACTGGAGGGCGCCGATGCCTACGCCGTGTTGCGGCAATTGCGCAACGGGCAGCGCCTGGTGGACGACACCCGGCCAGGGGAGCGCGTGAGTTCGCTGCAAGGCCTGAGCGCCGCCTTGCTGCTGATGGATGCGGTGCAGGGCCGGGTCGGCCACTACAGCGCGCTGGTGCGACCCGGTGACAGCGTCGCCGACGCCCAGTTGCCCATTCCGGCCAAGCCCCGGGGGCCGGCCTTTGTGGCAGCCACGCCGCTTAGCGAGCAGGAGCTGGCGGACATCAATCCGGTAGTGATGGCCAAGGCGGCCGCCGAAGACCAGTTGAAGAACGAATACGATGTCGCTCCCAAGCTTGAGCTGCACGCCCTGGACGACCAGCACGCCCTGGCGTTGCTTAGCTACAACTGCAACGACTTCCATTGCCTCTACGCGTTATACAAGGTGTCGCGTAAGGCGCCTTATGCCCTTGGGCCGCTGGAGTTCGAGGCACCGTCCAGCCCGGTGCTGATCAGCCGGATACGCGACGCCATCGAGTTCTACCCCAAAAAGGGCGAGCTCTACAGCTATGCCAAGGACGACTATCCCGGCAGTTGCGGGGTCGAGGAAAGCTGGCGCTACGACGGCATGCGCATGCGCCTGGTCAGGTTGGCGCGGATGGACCGCTGTGCCGAGCTGGGTCCGGACAGCTGGCCGGTACTATGGCGCAGCGAAGGCTGAAAACATGAAAGGGACGTCAGGGGCAACACCATGCAATGGATGAAACACCACCGTGCGGCATTGCTGCTGGCGCTCGTGGCGCCACTGGCCGCGCAGGCCGAAAGCGCCCAGGCAGCACTTGAAGCGGTGCCGCTGTACCGGCAGGTCAAGGACTGGGCGGTCGGCTGTGACAACACCCGTGCCTGTACCGCGCTGCTGGCGATCGACGACGAGCAGATGAGCGGCCTGCAGACCATCGTCCGGCGCGAGGCGGGACCGCAGGGCAAGCTCGAGCTGACGCTGCGTGTCGGGCCGGCGTTTGCCGACCAGGTGTTGCTCGATGGGCAGGAACTGCCGGCCCAATGGCGGCGGATCCAAGGTGAGTACGATTTCGACCTGCAGCTCGAAGGCGATGCGGCGCTGGCGCTGATTCGTCAGATACGCAACGGCAATCGCCTGAGTTCGTTGACCGAGGATGGCGAGCTGGTCGCGTCGTTGCAGGGGATCAGTGGTGCGTTGCTGGCCATCGATGCGGTTCAGGGGCGGGTAGGGCATGCCGATGCGCTGGTGCGGGTGGGTGACGCCCCGGCTGCCGAGGTGCCTGACGCTTCTGTCGCGGTGGCGTTACCACGGTTCGTCGCTGCGCCGGGTATGAACGACGAGCAGGCCCATGAAATCGGCAGGACGGTGAAGCGCCAGGCGGATGTCGAGGGCGATGTACCGGGCATGAGCAACAGTTATTACGAGGTTCACCCGCTGGACGATGCCAATGTCCTGGTCATCCTCAACGTGGGGTGCAGTGGCGAGTTCTGCGCCAATTACCTGTATCGGGTGTCTCGCACTGCGCCTTACCAGATCCACGAGATGGTGTTCGAGACCCCGGCGCCGTTACTGGCGCCGCAGCTCAGTGGCCATGTGGCGTTCGATCCGCAAAGCGGCCAATTGCAGGCCGCTGATAAAAGCCTATTGGAGCGCGGTTGCGGGCTGCTCCAGCAATGGCGCTATGACGGTGAGCGCATGCGCCTGGAACGCGTGGCCCGGCTGGATCGCTGTGGGTACGTGAAACCGGAGTTCTGGCCGGTGCTATGGCGCCTTGGTTGACACGTCCCCTGTAGGAGCGGCCTTGTGTCGCGAAAGGGGTGCGAAGCGCCCCCAGATCTGCGCATCAAGCTGATATTGCCGGGGCCGCTCTGCGGCCCTTTCCGACCGGTCCGACGCCTCGGCAAGGCCGCTCCTACAGAGGGCGTGTGCATGGCCTGAGGGGCGGCTCAGAACGCCAGCTTGTAACCGATCAGCAGCAGCATGGTCGCCAGGCAAGGCCGCAGCACGCGGTCGGAGATGCGCCCGGTCAGGTGGCTGCCCAGGTAGATCCCCGGCAACGAGCCCAGCAGCAGGTAACCCAAGAGCGACCAGTCCATGTTGCCCATGCCGGCATGACCCAGGCCAGCCACCAGGGTCAGCGGCACGGCGTGAGCGATCTCGGTGCCGACCAGGCGTCGGGTGACCAGGAACGGGTACAGCAGGAACAGTGCCACGGTCCCCAGCGCGCCGGCGCCGATGGAGGTGAGGGTGACCATCACGCCCAGCACCACGCCGGTGATCACGGTGAGAATGTTCAGGGTGCGGTCGCTGAGGTGGTAGTGATCGCCGGCATGCTTGCTGGCGAAGGCCTGCAGGCGCGATTTGAACAGGATTGCCAGGGCGGTGAGGATCAGCACCACCGCCAGGCCTTGCTTGATGATGGCGTTGAGCGCGGAAGTGTCGGCGTGCAGGGTGCTGAGGAACCACAGGGTCAGCGCGGCGGCCGGGACGCTGCCCAGGCTCAGCCAGCCGGTGATCTTCCAGTCGATGTTCTTGTTGCGGCCATGCACCCAGACGCCACTGGCCTTGGTGATGGCGGCGTAGAGCAGGTCGGTGCCCACGGCGGTGGCCGGGTTGATGCCGAACCACAGCAGGATCGGGGTCATCAGCGAACCGCCGCCGACGCCGGTCATGCCGACGATGAAGCCCACAACCAGGCCCGCAATGGTGAAACCGAAAGAACCTACATCCATACGCTACTCGACGCCCAGCTTGCCCGTGATCGGATGGATGCCAGCATATAGATTTTTTTATAGCCAAATAGACTTGTTCGTTATTAGGTTATAACTGTTGCGGGAGTTCACTGGCTTTGTGTAGGAGCGGCCTTGCGTCGCGAAAGGGCTGCGCAGCGGCCCCGGATTTCAGCGTTTAAGCAAAAATCGCCGGGGCCGCTTTGCGGCCCTTTCGCGACACAAGGCCGCTCCTACAGGGAGATGAGTAACCCCTGGGGCCAAGAGCTTCACCGATCAGTCATCACCACCATCACCTGCGCATCGCCGCCATCCTCGCTCTCCGACAGGTAGATATGCCCCACCTGGCTGTCGAAATACGCCGTCTCCCGCGGGCCGATGCTGACCGCCTCGCCGGTCTCGAACTCGATGCGCACGCGCCCGCTGATGACCATGGCGAATTCCTGGCCGGGGTGGCGGATAAAATCGTCGAACTGGCCGCGTTCACGGGCGATGATGCGGGCATAGGCCGGGGTCATGCGCCGCTCGGGGAAGGCGCCGGCAATCGGGTAGTAGTCGTAGGTGCCGGTGGAGTAACCCGCCACCGCCGCCAGCGAATCGACCACCACGGTGGCCGGCTGCGGTTCGCCCACCGGGCCGCTGGCGCGGAACAACTGGGCGATGTCCAGGTTCAGGGCGCGGGCGGCGGCGGCCAGTTTTTCGTAGCTCACCGAGACCTGCGCCAGCTCCATTTTCGACAGGGTGGACAGCGGCACGCCGCTGAGCGCCGACAGCTGCTTGAGCGTCATCTGCCGGGCCTTGCGCACCTGGCGCAGGCGTGCGCCGACTTCACTGCGGTCGAGCGTGGGGCGGGTGGAGGGGGCTTCGGGCATCGGGGCTCTCGGGCTGTGCTTTGGTCGGGCATCTTACCTTGGCGCCTTGCGCATTCCTAAATTCTCATATATTAGAATTCTCACAAATGATAATTAGCGCCACGGGAGCGTGCATGGGACAGGTCCACGACATTCTGATCATCGGTGCCGGCATCGCTGGCGCTTCCCTGGGTTACCGCCTGGCCGGCCAGCGCCAGGTGCTGCTGCTCGAGCGCGAGGCGCAGCCGGGCTATCACTCGACCGGGCGCTCGGCGGCGATGTTCATGGAGGCCTACGGCACCCCGCAGATCCAGGCCCTGACCCGCGCCAGCCGGGCGTTCTACGAGCAGCCGCCGACGGGCTTCTGTGAACACCCGCTGCTCGAACCCCGTGGCTGCCTGTATGTCGCCAGCCATGAGCAGCACGATCTGCTGGAAAGCACCTACGCCCAGAACCTGGCCAATGGCACCGCCGTCAGCCTGCTCGACAGCGCGGCGGCGCTCGAACTGGTGCCGAGCCTGCGCGGCGAGCTGCTGGCCGGTGCCGTGCACGAGACCGGGGCGATGGACCTCGATGTGCACGCCCTGCACCAGGGTTTCCTGCGCGGCCTGCGCCAGGCCGGTGGCGAGGTGCGTTGCAATGCCGAGCTGGTGCAGGCGTACTATCTGGATGACCTGTGGCATGTCGAGTTGGCCGACGGCAGCCGCTTGCAGGCGCGGGTGCTGGTCAATGCCGCCGGCGCCTGGGCCGATCGGGTGGCCGGGCAGTGCGGGGTCGGCAAGGTCGGTCTGCAGCCGTGCCGGCGCAGCGCGTTCACCTTCCCCGGCCCGGCGCAGCACGACTTCGCCCGCTGGCCGGCGGTGATCGGCGTCGACGAGAGCTTCTACTTCAAGCCCGACGCCGGCCAGCTGCTGGGCTCGCCCGCCAACGCCGACCCGGTCGAACCCCAGGACGCCGCGCCCGAAGAGCTGGACCTGGCGCTGGGCATCTACAACATCGAGGCGATGACCACCCTCGAGATCCGCCGGCCCAGCCACAGCTGGGCGGGGCTGCGTTCGTTCGTCGCCGATGGCGACCTGGTGATCGGCTTCGACCCGGTTTCACCCGCATTCTTCTGGCTGGCCGCCCAGGGCGGCTATGGTATCCAGTCCGCCGCCGGAGCTTCGCGCCTGGCGGCCGACCTGTTGCTGGGCCTGCCACTGTGCGCCAGCCTTGTCAGCCAGGGGGTCGAGCCAGCACGGCTGTCCCCGGCCCGTTTCATCCAACCCTGAATGGAGCATCCCATGAGCAATGAAATCCAGCGTTTCCCCAGCAGCCTGCCGTTTCCCTTCTCCCGCGCAGTAACGGCTGGGGGCTTTCTGTTCCTGTCCGGGCAGGTGCCGATGAGCCCGGGCGGTGAGGTGGTGCGTGGCGATATCCAGGCACAGACCCGAGCAGCCTGTGAGCGCATCGCCGAGAGCCTGGCGGCGTGCGGCGCGCGCTTCGACCAGGTGGTGAAGTGCACCGTGTGGCTGTCGGACATGAGCCATTTCGCCGGCTTCAACGAGGTCTACAAGGAATTCTTCGGCGCGGCGCTGCCGGTGCGTTCGACGGTGGCCTCGGCACTGGCGCTGGGGGTGGATGTGGAGATCGAGGTGCAGGCCTACCTCGGTCAGGACAACTGACACCGTGGGAGCGGGGGGGGCCCCCCCGGGGGGGATCGCGGGGGCAACCCCCGCCCCCGAC
>NZ_JAZDCT010000025.1:0-87943 GCF_036324045.1 Pseudomonas carassii
GGCCTTCAGCCTTGCATGATCGCCACGAACTGACGCACCAACTCCCCGGCATCCCGCCGGCAAGCCAGCGCCACGGTACTTTGGCACGCCTCGACCAACGGCACGAAACGCACCAATGGCGGGGCGATCTCGCGCATGCTCGCCGGCAGCAATGCCACCCCGAACCCGGCCTGGATCAGCTGCAGTTGGGTGGTCTTGCGCGATACCACCTGCGCCGCCTGGGGAAAGAATCCCTCGTTCATGCACAACGACGCCGACAGGTAGCTCAACCCGCCGCGCTGACGATGGGGTATGGAAATGAAGCGTTCCTCGCGCAGTTGCCCCAGCCGGACACTGCCCGCCGTGGCCAGTGGGTGGCTTGCCGCCACCGCCAGCAGCAGGGGCTCGTCGAACAACGCATGCAGCTCAACGCCCTCATGCTGGCGCAGCACCGGCAGGCGCAGCAGGCCGATTTCCAGGCGGCCCTCGGCGATGTCCTCCAGTTGCGCCTCCGAGGATTGCTGGGCGATCTCCAGGGAGACGCCGGGGTTGTCCTCGAGGTAGGTGCCGAGGCGCTGCAGCAGTTGCCCAGTCAACGGCACGGTACTGGAGTGGTTCAGCCGCAGGCTGCCGCGCAGGCCCTGGCCCACTTCACGGGCCAGGCGTTCGGCCTTGTCCAGGTCGGCCAGCAGGCGCCGGGCGCGATCGAGGAAGGCCTGGCCGGCGGCGGTCAGCCGTGGCTGGCGGGCGGTGCGTTCGAACAGTGCGGCCCCCAGGTGCAGCTCCAGCTCCTTGATCTGCCGGCTGAGGGCCGACTGGGCGATGTACAGCCGCTCGGCGGCGGCACTGAAGCTGCCAGCCTCGGCGATTTCGACGAAATAGCGCAGTTGGCGGATCGAAGTCATGTCATGCCTTTTCAAGATAACTCATGGCGTAAAGGTATATTAGTCGGCATGGCTTGTCGCTGGCTAACCTTCAGTGGTCTCCCGAGGAACTGTCGCGATGCTCGCTCAATTGTCGTTTTCCACGCTCGACTGGCTACCCATCCTGCTGGGAGTAGGGGTGGCCTATATCGTCTTCGGCATCGCCGGCTTCGGCACCGCGCTGGTCGCCGGCCCCGTGCTGATCCACTTCATGCCGTTGTCGCGGATCATTCCATTGCTGGTGTTGCTGGACTTCGTCGCCGCCTTCGGCAACCTGCTGCCGTCGCGGCGCGACGTGGTGCGCGGCGAACTGCTCAGGCTGCTGCCGTTCATGGCCGTGGGCTGCACGCTGGGCGTGGTGTTCCTGCTGCGCCTGAAGTCGGATGTGCTGCTGTTGCTGATGGGGCTGTTCGTCACCGCCTACGCGGTCTACGGCCTGGCGGTGAAGGTGCGGCCGGCGAGCCTGTCGGGTGCCTGGGCGGTGCCTATGGGCACGGTGGGCGGGTTGTTCGGTGCCCTGTTCGGCAGTGGTGGTTTTTTGTACGCGATCTACCTCAGTGCACGGCTGGAGGCCAAGGAGCAGGTGCGGGCGACCCAGGTTGCGCTGATCAGTTGCAGCACGGTGGTGCGCCTGTCGCTGTTCCTGATCGCCGGGGTGTATGCCGACGCCGACCTGTTGCTGCTGGCCGCCTGCCTGCTGCCGGTGATGTTCGTCGGTACCTGGCTGGGCCGACGGCTGACCCTGAAGCTGTCCCGCGAGGCTTTCGTGCGATTGATCACCTGGCTGGTGCTGGCCAGCGGCCTGGCGTTGATCGGTCGCTACCTGAGCGCCTGAGCAGGCGGTAGAATTGCGCCATTACCGCAGTTCGCAGGCCCGCCTCAAGCATGAACACCCAGAGCATCATCGTCCCCAAGCTGTCCACCGTGCCGGTTCACGAAGCCCGTGCCCGCGCCATCCTGCGCTGGCTGGTGCGCGAAAAGATCGTCGAGGAGCAATTGAGCACCTGCGGTCGCACCGGCAACCGCATGGGCCATGCCCTGGCCGAAGGGGCGCGCAAGGTGGCCCTGCACCCCGAGAAGCTGCCACTAGGCGAACAGGTCAATGGCCTGGAGGTGATGCTCAAGCGCTGCATCTACACCCCCACCGACGGTTTTCTCGAGGAGGCCGGCTGCCCGGAATGCCGGCGCGAGGTAGGCGAGCCGCTGTTCGAGAGCCTGGAGGAGTGGATGCCGGGGGTGAGCGACAACTTCACCTGCCCGCTGTGCGGCTTCGAGGATGACATCAATGGCTTCCTCTACCTGCAGCCGTGTGCCTTTTCCAACCTGGGGTTCATCTTCAATAACTGGGGCGAGGCCGGGTTCACCCAGGCCTTCCTCGACAGCTTCGCCGACTGGCTGGACCAGCCGGTGGCGGTGGTGCAGGTAAAACTGCCGCACGGCTGACCGAAGGCCCTTATTTTGCATTGAGCGGCGCGCCATGGATGGGTATAATGGCGCGCTTCCATTTTTCCCTCCCGGGAGCCCCCGCGATGCTGCGTATCAGCCAAGAAGCCCTGACCTTCGACGATATCCTCCTTGTACCTGGCTACTCCGAGGTACTGCCCAATGAAGTCAGTCTCAAGACCCGTTTGACTCGTGGCATCGAGCTGAACATTCCCCTGGTCTCCGCCGCCATGGATACCGTGACCGAAGCGCGCCTGGCCATCGCCATGGCCCAGGAAGGCGGCATCGGCATCATCCACAAGAACATGACCATCGAGCAGCAGGCCGGCGAAGTACGCAAGGTCAAGAAGTTCGAGGCTGGCGTGGTCAAGGACCCGATCACCATCGACGCCGACGCCACCGTGCGCGACCTGTTCGACCTGACCCGCCTGAACAACATCTCCGGTGTTCCGGTGCTGGCGAACGGTGACCTGGTCGGCATCGTCACCTCCCGTGACGTGCGTTTCGAAACCCGCCTGGACGCCAAGGTCCGCGACGTGATGACCCCCAAAGAGCGTCTGGTCACCGTCCGCGAAGGCGCCGACAAGAACGAAGTCCGTGAGCTGCTGCACAAGCACCGCCTGGAAAAAGTCCTGATCGTCGACGACAAGTTCGCCCTCAAGGGCATGATGACCGTCAAGGACATCGAAAAAGCCAAGGCCTACCCGCTGGCCAGCAAGGACGACCAGGGTCGCCTGCGCGTCGGCGCCGCGGTCGGCACCGGCAAGGACACCGGCGAGCGCGTAGCCGCCCTGGTGGCCGCCGGCGTTGACGTGGTGGTGGTGGACACCGCCCACGGTCACTCCAAGGGCGTGATCGACCGCGTTCGCTGGGTCAAAGAGAACTACCCGCAAGTGCAGGTGATCGGCGGCAACATCGCCACCGGCGCCGCCGCCAAGGCCCTGGCTGAAGCCGGCGCCGACGCGGTCAAGGTCGGTATCGGCCCGGGCTCGATCTGCACCACCCGTATCGTCGCCGGTGTCGGCGTGCCGCAGATCAGCGCCATCGCCAACGTCGCCGCCGCACTGGAAGGCACTGGCGTGCCGCTGATCGCCGACGGCGGCATCCGTTTCTCGGGTGACCTGTCCAAGGCCATCGTAGCCGGCGCTTCCTGCGTGATGATGGGCTCGATGTTTGCCGGTACCGAAGAAGCCCCGGGTGAAGTCGAACTGTTCCAGGGCCGTTCCTACAAGGCTTACCGCGGCATGGGCTCGCTGGGTGCCATGGCACAGGCGCAAGGCTCCTCCGACCGTTACTTCCAGGACTCCTCGGCCGGCGCCGAGAAGCTGGTACCGGAAGGCATCGAAGGCCGTGTGCCGTACAAGGGCGCCCTGGCCGCGATCATCCACCAGCTGATGGGCGGCCTGCGTTCGTCCATGGGCTATACCGGCAGCGCGACCATCGAAGAGATGCGTACCAAGCCGGAGTTCGTGCGCATCACCGGTGCCGGCATGGCCGAGTCCCACGTGCATGACGTGCAGATCACCAAAGAAGCCCCTAACTACCGCGTAGGCTGAGGCTTCCAGCAATTACCGAACGGGGCTGTCATACACAGCCCCGCGTCGTTTCCGATTTCCACTGACGAGATTGAGTCATGGCCCTCGACATTCACGCTCACCGCATCCTGATCCTCGATTTCGGTTCCCAGTACACCCAGCTGATCGCCCGCCGCGTGCGCGAGATCGGCGTGTACTGCGAACTGCACCCGTTCGACATGGACGATGAAGCGATCCGCGAATTCAACCCGCGCGGCATCATCCTGGCCGGTGGCCCCGAGTCGGTCCACGAAGCCAACAGCCCGCGTGCCCCGCAGGCCGTGTTCGACCTGAAGGTCCCGGTGCTGGGCATCTGCTATGGCATGCAGACCATGGCCGAGCAGATGGGCGGCAAGGTCGAAGGTTCCGACCTGCGCGAGTTCGGCTACGCCCGCGTCGACGTGGTCGGCAAGAGTCGCCTGCTCGACGGCATCGAAGACCATGTCGATGACGACGGCGTGCTGGGCCTGGACGTGTGGATGAGCCACGGCGACAAGGTCACCCAGATGCCGGGCAACTTCAGCGTACTGGCCAGCACCCCGAGCTGCCCGATCGCCGGCATGTACGACGACGCCCTGGGCTACTACGGCGTGCAGTTCCACCCGGAAGTGACCCACACCAAGCAAGGCGGTCGCATCCTGTCGCGCTTTGTCCAGGACATCTGCGGCTGCGAAGCCCTGTGGACCGCCTCGAACATCGTCGAAGACGCCATCGCCCAGGTGCGTGCACAGGTGGGTTCGGCCAACGTCCTGCTCGGCCTGTCCGGCGGCGTTGATTCCTCCGTGGTTGCCGCGCTGCTGCACCGCGCCATCGGCGACCAGCTGACCTGCGTGTTCGTCGACAACGGCCTGCTGCGCCTGCACGAAGGCGACCAGGTGATGGCCATGTTCAAGGAGAACATGGGCGTCAAGGTCATCCGCGCCGATGCCGAGAAGCAGTTCCTCGACAACCTGGCCGGCGAAGCCGACCCTGAGAAGAAGCGCAAGATCATCGGTCGCACCTTCATCGACGTGTTCGATGCCGAGGCCAGCAAGCTGGAAAACATCCAGTTCCTCGCCCAGGGCACCATCTACCCCGACGTGATCGAGTCGGCCGGCGCCAAGAGCGGCAAGGCCCACGTGATCAAGTCGCACCACAACGTCGGTGGCCTGCCGGAGGAGATGAACCTCAAGCTGGTCGAGCCGCTGCGCGAGCTGTTCAAGGACGAAGTGCGCAAGATCGGCCTGGAGCTGGGCCTGCCTTACGACATGGTCTACCGCCACCCGTTCCCAGGCCCGGGCCTGGGCGTGCGCATCCTTGGTGAAGTGAAGAAGGAATACGCCGACATCCTGCGTCGCGCCGACCACATCTTCATCGAAGAACTGCGCAAGGCCGACTGGTACCACAAGACCAGCCAGGCGTTCGTGGTGTTCCAACCGGTCAAGTCGGTCGGCGTCGTCGGCGACGGCCGTCGCTACGCCTGGGTCGTGGCCCTGCGTGCCGTCGAGACCGTGGACTTCATGACCGCGCGCTGGGCGCACCTGCCGTACGAGCTGCTGGAAACCGTCAGCGGCCGTATCATCAACGAAATCGACGGTATCTCCCGCGTCACCTACGACGTGTCGAGCAAGCCGCCGGCCACCATCGAGTGGGAATGAGTTGAGCCACAAGGGCGCCGCAAGGCGCCCTTGTTGTTTCTGTTTCCTGTGCCGGCCTCTTCACGGGGTGGGACAACACTTCACTTAATCTTTCTCACTTGCAGGTGTATCGTATTCGCCCTTCATCGCCAGCCGCTGCTGGCAGACTGATTGCGCAAAACACGAGGTACCCGCACCAATGTCCTTTACCCGTCGACAAATGCTCAAGGGCCTGACCGGCCTCGTGGTGGTAGGCCTGGGCGCCGGAGGCGCGGCACGCTACTGGTTGGGCAAGGTCGAGGACGACAACGCCGGGCACGACTACGAGCTGATCGCAGCGCCCCTGGACGTCGAGCTGGTGCCAGGCTTCAAGACCGAGGCCTGGGCCTTCGGCCCGTCGGCGCCGGGTACCGAATTGCGCGTGCGCCAGGGCACCTGGCTGCGGGTGCGCTTTATCAACCACCTGCCGGTGGAAACCACCATCCACTGGCATGGTATCCGCCTGCCGCTGGAAATGGACGGTGTGCCGTATGTTTCGCAGTTGCCAGTCAAGCCGGGCGAATACTTCGACTACAAGTTCAAGGTGCCGGACGCCGGCAGCTACTGGTATCACCCGCATGTCAGCAGCTCCGAAGAGCTGGGTCGCGGCCTGGTCGGGCCGTTGATCGTCGAGGAGCGCGAGCCGACCGGCTTCAAGCACGAACGCACCCTGAGCCTGAAGAATTGGCATGTGGACGAGCAGGGCGCCTGGATGCCCTTCAGCGTACCCCGCGAGGCGGCGCGCAATGGCACGGCTGGGCGGCTGATCACCATCAATGGCCAGGCCGACTCGGTGACCGAACTGCCGGCCGGGCAGGTGGTGCGGGTGCGCTTGCTGAACCTGGACAACACCTGGACCTATCGGCTCAATCTAAAGGGCAACTGCGAGGCGATGATCTACGCCCTCGACGGCAACCCGGTCACACCGCGCCCGCTGGACGACGAGTACTGGCTTGGCCCGGGCATGCGTATTTGCCTGGCGATTCGTATCCCCCAGGCGGGCGAAGAAATCTCCCTGCGTGACGGTTTCGTACGCCTGGGCACCCTGCGCTCGGTGGCCAGCAGCGAGGCACCGAGCGACTGGCCGAAGGCCTTGCCGGCCAACCCGGTGGCCGAGCCGGACCTTGAGAACGCCGAGAAGCTCAACTTCAATTTTGAATGGGTCGGCAAGGTCTCGGTCAATACCGAGAACGGCAAGCCGCCGAGCCTGTGGCAGATCAACGGCCAGGCCTGGGACATCACCGACAAGACCTGCGCCGACCGGCCGATCGCCACCCTGCAGAAGGGCAAGAGCTACATCTTCGAACTGAAGAACATGACCCAGTACCAGCACCCGATCCACCTGCATGGCATGAGTTTCAAGGTGATCGCCTCCAATCGCCGCAAGATCGTCGAGCCGTGGTTCACCGACACCTACCTGCTGGGCAAGAACGAACGGGCGCAGGTGGCGCTGGTAGCGGACAACCCGGGTACCTGGATGTTCCACTGCCACGTCATCGACCACATGGAAACCGGCCTGATGGCCGCGATCGCGGTGGTCTGATGCGACCGCAGATCATCGATCGCAGCCGCGATCAGGAATTCATGCGCCTGGCCCTGGAACTGGCGGCCCAGGGTGCCGCCATGGGCGAGGTGCCGGTGGGCGCGGTACTGGTGCAGCATGGCCAGGTGATCGGCCAGGGCTTCAACCGGCCGATCATCGACAGCGACCCCAGCGCCCACGCCGAAATGGTGGCGATCCGCGCTGCGGCCAAGTCCGCCAGCAACTACCGGTTGCCGGGCAGTACCCTGTACGTGACCCTGGAGCCATGCAGCATGTGCGCGGGGCTGATCGTCCATTCGCGGGTGGCGCGGGTGGTCTATGGGGCACTGGAGCCCAAGGCGGGGATCGTGCAGAGCCAGGGGCAGTTCTTCAGCCAGGGGTTCCTCAACCATCGGGTGATGTTTGAGGGTGGGGTGCTGGCAGAGGAGTGCGGAACGATCTTGAGTGAGTTCTTCAAGGCGCGGCGGGCGAAAGCCTAGCTGACACGATCCCTGTAGGAGCGGCCTCGTGCCGCGAAAGGGCCGCAAAGCGGCCCCAGCGATCTTTGCTCAACTCTGAAATCCTGGGGCCGCTGCGCAGCCCTTTCGCGGCACAAGGCCGCTCCTACAAAGGGCGGTGGCGTGTCACATCGGCGGTGACTGTTCCGCCGGCTTGTCCTTGTTCACCGCCGGCACATGCAGGTTGCCCTCGGCCACCTGGCCTTCGAGCTGTGGCTGCGTGACCCAGGTGAGAATGTCGTAGTAGCGACGGATGTTGGCCACGAAATGTACCGGCTCGCCGCCGCGGGCATAGCCGTACTTGGTCTTGCTGTACCACTGCTTCTGCGACAGGCGCGGCAGCATCTTCTTCACATCCAGCCACTTGTTCGGGTTCAGGCCTTCGCGCCTGGCCAGGGTGCGGGCGTCTTCCAGGTGGCCGCTGCCGACGTTGTAGGCGGCCAGGGCGAACCAGGTGCGGTCCGGCTCCTTGATGCTGTCGTCGAGCTGGTCCTTGACCAGCATGAAGTACTTGGCGCCACCCTGGATGCTCTGCTTGGGGTCCAGGCGGTTGGACACGCCCATGGCCTGGGCGGTGCGCTGGGTCAGCATCATCAGGCCGCGCACGCCGGTCTTGGAGGTGACTTCCGGCTGCCACATCGATTCCTGGTAACCGATCGCGGCGAGCAGGCGCCAGTCGACCTGCTCGACCTTGGAGCTGGTCTTGAAGTGCTTTTCGTACTTGGGCAGGCGCTGCTGCAGGTGCTGGGCGAAGGTGTAGGCGCCAACATAGCCGAGGACATCGACGTGGCCGTAGTAACGGTCCTTCAGACGCTGCAGGGTGCCGTTCTTCTGCGACTTGTCGAGAAACTCGTTGATCTCGTTGAGCAGGCTGTTGTCTTCGCCAGCGGCCACCGCCCAGCGCTGGTCGCGGGTGTCGCCCAGGTCGAAGGCCACGCGCACGTTGGGGAAGTACACCTGGTTCATGGCCAGCTCGTTGGAGTCGACCAGGGTCAGGTCGATCTGGCCCTCATCGACCATGCGCAGCAGGTCGACCACCTCGACGGCGTCGGACTCCTCGTACTCCAGCCCCGGGTTCTGCTTTTTCAGCTCGGCGAGCTGGTCGGCGTGGCTGCTGCCCTTGAGCACCATGATCTTCTTGCCGACCAGGCCCTTGGCGCTGGTCGGCCGCGAGCGGCCATTGCGGTAGATGACCTGCGGGGTCACCTCGAGGTAGGGGTGGGAGAACTTCGCCTGGGCGGCGCGGCGCTCGCTGCTGACCAGGCCGGCGGCGGCCAGCACCGGGCCGGACGGCTTGCCCAGCTGGTCGAACAGTTCGTCGAGGTTGTCGGCGGTCTCGATCTCCAGCTTCACGCCCAGGTCGTCGGCGAAGCGCTTGACCAGTTCGTATTCGAAACCGGTTTCGCCGTTGCGGTCCTGGAAGTAGGTGGCCGGGCTGTTGCGGGTAATCACGCGCAATACGCCATCCTCCTTGACGCGTTCGAGGGTGCTGGGTTTTTCAACGCAGGCACCGAGCATCAGGAAGAGTCCGGTTGCGAGGAGCCATCTGGCGCATCGCTGGCGCAAAGCAGTGTGGGCGAACATAGGGTGCAGTATACGCAAAGGACCGGCGGCGCCATATCTCGACAATGGTTGGCAGGTCTGCTAGCAGGTTCTGTGCAGCAGCGGCTCGATTCCTTTGTAGGAGCGGCCTTGTGTCACGATGGGCTGCGCCACAGCGGCCCCCGAGGGTTTTCCCAGCACAGCAGTGAATTTAGGGCTGCTGCGCAGCCCATCGCGACACAAGGCCGCTCCTACAGGGACCGCGCGAAGTTGGTGTATTTTTTGACCCCTGGGTCCGGTTCCACCGCCCGGCAGCATTGGCTTTGAGCGGGTGCCGAAAGCCTGCGAATTAGGCTAGAATGCACGGCCTCTAAGCACACCCCTTCCTGAGGCTGTCCCGACGATGTTGATCCTGCGCGGCGCTCCTGCCCTTTCTGCCTTTCGCCACGGTAAATTACTCGAGCAACTGAGCCAGAAAGTCCCCGCTGTTACTGGTTTGTATGCCGAATTCGCCCACTTCGCCGACGTCGACGGCGAGCTGATCGCCGACCAGCAGCAGGTGCTGGGCCGTCTGCTCAAGTACGGCCCGAGCGTGCCGGTGCAGGAGCCAGCCGGCCGCCTGTTCCTGGTCGTGCCGCGCCTGGGCACCATCTCGCCCTGGGCATCCAAGGCCAGCGACATCGCCCACAACTGCGGCCTGCAGTCGATCCAGCGCCTGGAGCGCGGCATCGCCTACTACGTCGCCGGTAACATTTCCGACGCCGACGCCCAGGTGCTCGCCGCCGAGCTTCACGACCGCATGACCCAGCGCGTGCTGGCCAAGCTGGAAGATGCCGCCGACCTGTTCAGCCACGCCCAGCCCAAGCCGATGACCTCGGTGGACATCCTCGTCGGTGGCCGCGCCGCCTTGGCACAAGCCAACATCGACCTGGGCCTGGCCCTGGCCGAGGACGAGATCGACTACCTGGTCAACGCCTTCCAGGGCCTCAAGCGCAACCCGAACGACATCGAACTGATGATGTTCGCCCAGGCCAACTCCGAGCACTGCCGCCACAAGATCTTCAACGCCAGCTGGGACATCGACGGCCAGGCGCAGGAGAAGAGCCTGTTCGGCATGATCAAGAACACCTACCAGATGCACAGCGAAGGCGTGCTGTCCGCTTACAAGGACAACGCTTCGGTGATCGTCGGTAGCGTCGCCGGCCGCTTCTTCCCGAACCCTGAGACCCGCCAGTACGGCGCGGTGCAGGAGCCGGTGCACATTCTGATGAAGGTCGAGACGCACAACCACCCGACCGCCATCGCCCCGTTCTCCGGCGCCTCCACTGGCTCCGGCGGCGAGATCCGCGACGAAGGCGCCACCGGCCGTGGCGCCAAGCCCAAGGCTGGCCTGACCGGCTTCACCGTATCCAACCTGCGTATCCCGGGCTTCGAGCAGCCATGGGAGAAGCCGTACGGCAAGCCTGAGCGCATCGTCGACGCCCTCGACATCATGATCGAAGGCCCACTGGGCGGCGCCGCGTTCAACAACGAATTCGGTCGCCCGGCGCTGACCGGCTACTTCCGCACCTTCGAGCAGGGCATCAACACCCCGCACGGTGAAGAAGTCCGTGGCTACCACAAGCCGATCATGCTCGCCGGCGGCATGGGCAACATCCGTGAAGACCACGTGCAGAAGGGCGAGATCACCGTCGGCGCCAAGCTGATCGTGCTCGGCGGCCCGGCCATGCTGATCGGCCTGGGCGGCGGCGCCGCCTCGTCGGTCGCCACCGGCGCCAGCTCGGCTGACCTGGACTTCGCCTCGGTACAGCGCGAAAACCCGGAAATGGAACGCCGTTGCCAGGAGGTCATCGACCGCTGCTGGCAGCTGGGTGACAAGAACCCGATCGCCTTCATCCACGACGTCGGCGCTGGCGGCATCTCCAACGCCTTCCCGGAGCTGGTCAACGACGGTGGCCGTGGTGGCCGCTTCGAACTGCGCAACGTGCCCAACGACGAGCCGGGCATGGCCCCGCACGAGATCTGGTCCAACGAATCGCAGGAGCGCTACGTGCTGGCGGTCAGCGCCGAGGACTTCGAGCGCTTCCAGGCCATCTGCGAGCGTGAGCGCTGCCCGTTCGCGGTCGTGGGCGAGGCCACCGAAGAGAAGCACCTCACCGTCACCGACAGCCACTTCGACAACACCCCGGTGGACATGCCGCTGGACGTGCTGCTGGGCAAGCCGCCGCGCATGCACCGTTCGGTCACCCGCGAAGCGGAGCTGGGCGATGAGTTCGACCCGAGCACCCTGGAACTCAAGGACTCGGTCGAGCGCGTCCTGCGTCACCCGGCCGTGGCCAGCAAGAGCTTCCTGATCACCATCGGCGACCGTACCATCACCGGCCTCGTGGCCCGTGACCAGATGGTCGGCCCGTGGCAGGTGCCGGTGGCCGACTGTGCCGTCACCGCCACCAGCTTCGACGTCTACACCGGTGAAGCCATGGCCATGGGCGAGCGCACCCCGCTGGCCCTGCTCGACGCCCCGGCGTCCGGCCGCATGGCGATCGGCGAGACCCTGACCAACCTGGCGGCCTCGCGCATCGAGAAGCTGTCCGACATCAAACTGTCGGCCAACTGGATGTCCGCCGCCGGCCACCCGGGTGAAGACGCCCGCCTGTACGACACCGTCAAGGCCGTCGGCATGGAGCTGTGCCCGGAGCTGGGCATCACCATCCCGGTCGGCAAAGACTCGATGTCGATGAAGACCCAGTGGAGCGAAGCGGGCGAGCAGAAGAGCGTCACCTCGCCGATGTCGCTGATCATCACCGGCTTCGCCCCGGTCACCGACATCCGCAAGACCCTGACCCCGCAACTGCGCATGGACAAGGGCGAAACCGACCTGATCCTGATCGACCTGGGCCGTGGCCAGAACCGCATGGGTGCCTCGATCCTGGCGCAGACCCATGGCAAGCTGGCCGCCCAGGCGCCGGACGTCGATGACGCCGAGGACCTCAAGGCGTTCTTCGCCGTGATTCAGGGCCTGAACGAAGACGGCCACCTGCTGGCCTATCACGACCGTTCCGACGGCGGCCTGATGACCACCGTGCTGGAAATGGCCTTCGCCGGCCACTGTGGCCTGGAGCTGGAACTGGGCAACCTGACCAGCAAGCGCGAGAAAGTCGCGGCCATCCTCTTCAACGAAGAGCTGGGCGCGGTGATCCAGGTCCGTCAGGACGCCACGCCGGATGTGCTGGCGCAGTTCAGCGCCGCAGGCCTGGGTGAGGATTGCGTCGCCGTGATCGGCCAGCCGATCAACAACGGTGAAGTGCTGATCAACTTCGAAGGCGAAGAGCTGTTCAACGGCGATCGCCGCCTGCTGCAGCGCCAGTGGGCCGAAACCAGCTATCAGGTCCAGCGCCTGCGCGACAACGCCGACTGCGCCGACCAGGAATTCGACGCCCTGCTCGAAGAAGACAACCCGGGCCTGTCGGTCAAGCTGGGCTACGACGTCAACGACGACATCGCCGCGCCGTACATCAAGAAAGGCGTGCGTCCGCAAGTGGCGATCCTGCGCGAGCAGGGTGTCAACGGCCAGGTCGAGATGGCTGCCGCCTTCGACCGCGCGGGCTTCGCTGCGGTCGACGTGCACATGAGCGACATCCTGTCTGGCCGTGTCGACTTCGAAGCCTTCAAAGGTCTGGTGGCCTGCGGCGGCTTCTCTTACGGCGACGTGCTGGGTGCCGGTGAAGGCTGGGCCAAGTCGGCGCTGTTCAACGCCCGTGCCCGCGATGCCTTCCAGGCCTTCTTCGAGCGTACCGACAGCTTCGCCCTGGGCGTGTGCAACGGTTGCCAGATGATGTCCAACCTGCACGAGCTGATCCCGGGCACCGAGTACTGGCCGCACTTCGTGCGCAACCGCTCGGAGCAGTTCGAGGCCCGCGTGGCCATGGTCGAGGTGCAGAAGTCCAACTCGATCTTCCTGCAGGGCATGGCCGGTTCGCGCATGCCGATCGCCATCGCCCACGGTGAAGGCCATGCCGAGTTCGCAAGCGAAGAGGCACTGCTGGAAGCCGATCTGTCCGGTTGCGTGGCCCTGCGCTACGTCGACAACCACGGCAAGGTCACCGAAGCCTACCCGGCCAACCCGAACGGCTCGCCGCGTGGGATCACCGGCCTGACCAGCCGCGACGGCCGCGTGACCATCATGATGCCGCACCCGGAGCGGATGTTCCGCGCCGTGCAGAACTCCTGGCGCCCAGATGAGTGGCAGGAAGACGCGGCTCTGATGCGCATGTTCCGCAATGCGCGGGTGTGGGTGAACTAAGGGTGTACAAGCTCGCCTTCTTCGTCCCCGACAGCCATGTCGAGGTGGTCAAGGCCGCCGTGTTCGCCGCCGGTGGCGGACGCATCGGTGACTACGACCACTGCGCCTGGCAGACCCTGGGCCAGGGCCAGTTCCGCCCGTTGGACGGCAGCCAGCCGTACCTCGGGCAGACCGGCCAGGTCGAGGTGGTCGAGGAGTGGAAGGTGGAGCTGGTGGTGGCTGATGCGCTGATCGCCCAGGTGGTCGCCGCGCTCAAGCAGAGCCACCCGTATGAAACGCCGGCTTATGAGGTTTGGCCGCTGGCCGATTTCTAAGGCTAGTGCCATCGCTGTAGGAGCGGCCTTGTGCCGCGAAAGGGCCGCAAAGCGGCCCCGGAATTCCAGCGTTTTCGTCAAGATTGCCGGGGCTGCTGCGCAGTCCTTTCGCGACACAAGGCCGCTCCTACATGTCTTGCAGCGCCTGGCTCAGTCCAGGCGCTCGCGCTCCCACCAACAGATGCCACACCCCACCCGCCTGCGGACTCACTCCCTGGCAGCCCAAGGCGGCCAGGCGTTCCTGCTCTACCTTGGCCTCATCCCTGACTCGCACTCGCACTCGGCTCGAGGCCACGCACTGCGCCTCCAGCACATTCTCGCGCCCGCCCAAGGCCTGCAGCCATTCATCCGCAACGACCGTCTCGGTGACCACTGCGGCCTTCTCGACAACCGGTGCCGCCACCCGCGCATGGGGCAGCTCCCCGCGAATCTCGTCGGCCAGCGCATCGGCCATCGGCCCCACCACCACCTGCAGGCTGCCACCGGTACCGGGGCGTACCACGGCGAGGGCACCGAGGGCTTTCAGGTCCTGGTCGCGGGCCAGGTTGCGGTCGACCAGTACCAGGCGCAGGCGCGTGGTGCAGGCATCCACGCCCTGCAGGTTGGCCGCGCCGCCGAGGGCGTCGATATAGCGCCGGGCCCGTGGCGCATCGCTGCCCTCGGCCTGGCTGGCCGCCTGTTCCTCGCGACCGGGTGTCTTCAGGTCGAAACGGCGGATGCAGTAGTCGAACACGAAGTAGTAGACCAACCCGTAGAGCACGCCCACGGGGAACACCAGCCAGCCGTTGCTCGAACGTCCCCAGCCTAGGGCCATGTCGATGCCGCCGCCGGAGAAGGTGAAGCCCAGGCGGATCCCCAAAAGGTCACAGATGGCCATGGACAGCCCGGTCAGCAGCGCATGGATCAGGTACAGCAGCGGCGCCAGGAACATGAAGGCGAATTCGATCGGCTCGGTGACCCCGGTCAGTGCCGAGGTCAGCGCCATCGACAGCAGCACCCCGCCGATCAGCTTGCGCCGCTGTGGCAGGGCGTGGCGGTACATGGCCAGACAGGCGGCGGGCAGGCCGAAGATCATCACCGGGAACATGCCAGTCATGAACTGCCCAGCGTTCGGGTCGCCAGCAAAGAAGCGCGCCAGGTCGCCCGTGACCACCTGGCCGCTGGCCGCCTGGAAGCTGCCGAAGACGAACCACACCAGGTTGTTGAGGATATGGTGCAGGCCAGTGATGATCAGCAGCCGGTTGAGCACGCCGAAGAAGAACGCGCCGATGCTGCCGCTCTCCAGCATCAGCTGGCCGAGTGTGTTGATGCCGTGCTGGATCGGTGGCCAGATCAGGCCGAACAGCAGCCCGAGAAACACCGCCGACACCCCGGTGGCGATCGGCACGAAGCGCCGGCCACCGAAGAACGCCAGGTAGTCCGGCAGCTGAATGTCCTTGAAGCGGTTGTACAGGCCGCCGCCGAGCAGGCCGCAGATGATGCCGGCGAGCATGCCCATGTCGATCTTCGGATCGATCACCTTCAGCGTCGCCACCAGCACCAGGTAGCCGATGGCGCCGGCCAGGCCCGCGGTGCCGTTGTTGTCGCGGGCGAAGCCCACGGCGATGCCGATGGCGAAGATCAGCGCCAGGTTGGCGAAGATCGCTTGCCCGGCGTCATGCACCAGGGCGATGTCGAGCAGGTCGGTGTCGCCCAGGCGCAGCAACAGGCCGGCGATGGGCAGGATGGCGATGGGCAGCATCAAGGCGCGGCCGAGCCGCTGCAGGCCCTGGATGAAGTGCTGGTACATGGTGCGCTCCGATTATTGTTGTAGGGCCATGGGGGCCGCGGGTTGGGCGTGGGATTGCGCGGCGAAGTCGCGGCAGGCCTGGCGTACGGCCCCGGCGCTGGCCAGGCCCAGCAGGCCCTGGCTGAAGCGGCGGCAGGCGCTGGCGTCGAGCTGGCGGACCAGGGCTTTGATCTCGCCGATCTGCGGCGCGCTGACCGACAGCTCGGCCACGCCGAGGCCAACCAGTACCGGCGTGGCCAGCGGGTCGGAGGCCAGCGCGCCGCACACGCCGACCCAGCGGCCGTGCTTCGCCGCGCCTTGGCAGGTCAGCTCGATCAGGCGCAGCAGCGCCGGGTGCAGGGCATCGACCCGCGCCGCAAGCCCAGCATGGTCACGGTCCATGGCCAGGGTGTACTGGGACAGGTCGTTGGTGCCGATGGAGAAGAAGTCCGCATGCTCGGCCAGGCGCTCGGCGAGCAGCGCCGCGGCCGGCACTTCGATCATCACCCCCAGTTCGGCGCGCGCCGTCACGCCCAGCTCGGCGGCCAGCCGGTCGAGGCGCTGGCGGATGGCGATCAGCTCGTCGACCTCGGTGACCATCGGCAGCATGATCCGGCAGCGCCGCTGCGGGCTGACCTGGAGCAGGGCGCGCAGTTGCTGGTCGAGCAGCTCCGGACGGACCTGGCCCAGGCGGATGCCGCGCAGGCCCAGCACCGGGTTGGCCTCGGCCGGCAGGGGCAGGTAGTCGAGCTGCTTGTCGCCGCCGACGTCGATGGTGCGGATGATCACCGGGCGCTCGGCCATGGCGTCGAGCACCGCCTGGTAGGCGTTGCGCTGCTCGGCCTCGTCCGGTGCGGTGGGGCGGTCGATGAACAGGAACTCGCTGCGCAGCAGGCCGATGCCGTCGGCGCCCAGAGCCAGGGCCTGGGCGGCCTCTTCGGCACTGGCCACGTTGGCCGCGACCTCGATCAACTGGCCATCGCGGGTACGCGCGCCTTGCTGCGCGGCGGCCTGCTGGCGCTGGCGGATTTCGCGGCGCTGCTGCAGGTGGCAGTGGACCTCGGCCAGGCGTTGCGGGGCGGCCTGGGTTTCCAGGCGGCCCTGGTCGGCGTCCAGCACCAGGGGCGTGCCGGCGGGCAGGTCGAGCAGCGCTTCGCCCACGGCCACCAGGCATGGCAGGCCGCGGGCACGGGCGAGGATGGCGACGTGCGAGGTGGCGCCACCGGCGGCCATGCACAGCCCGGCGACATCGTGACGGGCGAGCAGCAGCAGGTCGGAGGGCGTCAGTTCGTGGGCGACGACGATGGCCGCCGGCGGCAGGCGCAGTTGCCGGGTTTCGCCGAGCAGGGCGCGCAGCACTCGCTGCTGCAGGTCATAGAGGTCGTTGGCGCGCTCGGCCAGCAACGGATTGCCCAGGCTGCGCAGGACCTGGCACTGGGTCTCGATGGCGCGGCTCCAGGCATGGCTGGCGGCGACGCCGCCGGCGATATGCTGGCGGGCGTCGCCGAGCAGGGCCGGGTCGTCGAGCAGGGCCAGGTGGGCCTCGAGGATCGCCGCCGCGTCCTCCTGGCCGCGAGGCAGGTGCCGCCAGTCGCGGTCGATGGCATGGCGGACCTCGGCCAGGGCAGTGTTCAGCGCCTGGTGCTGCTCGGCGGGGTCGTTGTCGCCGCTGTCCGCCGGCAGGCTGATGCCGTCCAGGCGCGCCAGTGGCCCGAGGGCGAGGCCGGGGGCGGCGCAAACCCCGTTGAGCACGCCGGGCTCGGCATTGGGTTTGGGCGTGGCGATGCTTGTGGGGGCATGCGCGGCATGGCGCTCACCGACCGAGGCGGTCTGCACGGCGGCGATCAACGCCTGCAGCGCAGCCTGGCTGTCCGGCCCGGTGCAAATCAGTTCGACTTCGGCGCCTTCACCAACGCCCAGGCCCATGACCGCCACCAGGCTGGTGAGGTCGGCCTCGCGCTCGGCGAAACGCAGCACGGCATGGCTCTGGAAGCTTTGCGCGGTCTGGCGCAGCAGGGCGGCAGGGCGGGCGTGCAGACCGCCGTGATGAGCGACCCGGGCATGACCGCGTGCGCACTCATGGCTGACCGGGCGTGCCTGCGCTTCGCTGCCTGTGGCCTCGACCTCCAGCAACGCCGCGCCCAGGCGCGAAGCGCCTGTGTCCAGTCGCGTCAGGCCAAAGCCCGGGCCATTGCTGACCAGCATCACGGTGACCAGGCTGACGCAGTGCTGCGCCACCAGGTCCATGTCGAAGCGCACCAGCGGTTGACCCAGGGTCACCTGGTCGCCCAGCGCCACCAGCGGCGAGAAACCGCGCCCCTGCAACTGCACGGTGTCGACACCGATATGCAAGAGGACTTCCGCGCCGTTGGCCGCGCGCAGGGTCAGCGCATGGCCGGTGCGAGCCAGTTGCACCACTTCGCCCGCGCAGGGCGCGTGCAGCACGTCGTTCAACGGGTCGATGGCGACGCCGTCGCCCAGGGTACCGCTGCTGAACACCGGGTCCGGTACCTGGTCCAGCGGTACCTGCGGTCCGGCGAGCGGGGCATGGAGGATGATCTTGTTATTGTCGGGCATGCGCTGTTCCTCGCGGCTTCACTGCGTGCAGGTCACTTTGCTCAGGTGGCGCGGCTGGTCGGGGTCGAGGCCGCGGGCCTCGGCCAGGGCCGCGGCCATGATGTAGAAGCTCTGGATCGCCAGCAGCGGGTCCAGGGCCGGGTGTTCGGCGCAGCTCAGGGTGAGGTCGCGCCCGGCGATATCGGCCGGCGCCGCCAGCAGCACGCGGGCGCCGCGCTGACGCATGTCGGCGGCCAGCTGCAGCAACCCGGCCTGCTCGACGCCACGGGGGGCGAACACCAGCAACGGGTACTGGGCATCGATCAGGGCCATCGGGCCATGGCGCACTTCGGCGCTGCTGAAGGCCTCGGCCTGGATCACCGAGGTTTCCTTGAGTTTGAGCGCGGCCTCCTGGGCGATGGCGAAGCCCGCGCCACGGCCGATCACCATCAGGCGCTCGCTGTCGCGCAGGGTGTCGATGGCCGGGGTCCAGTCCTGCGCGGCGGCCTCGCGCAGCTGCGCGGGCAGGGCAAGGCCGGCTTCCAGCAGGGCGCGGTCCTGGCCCCAGTGGGCGACCAGGCGGGCGCCGGCAGCCAGGGTGGCGACGAAGCTCTTGGTCGCCGCCACCGACAGCTCAGGGCCTGCGCACAGCGGCAAGTGGTGCTGGCAGGCCTGCTCCAGGGGCGAGCCTTCGGCGTTGACCAGCGAGACCGTGGTCGCCCCGCACTGGCCCAGGCGGCGCAGGCTGTCGACCAGGTCCGGGCTCTGGCCCGACTGCGAGAAGCCCAGCGCCACCTGGCCACGCACCCGCAGCGGTGCCTGCTGCAGGGTCACCACCGACATCGGCAGGGAAGCCACCGGCAGCCCCAGTTGCTGCATGGCGATGTAGGCGAAGTAGCTGGCGGCGTGGTCCGAGCTGCCTCGGGCCACGGTCAGCGCCACTTGCGGATCGAGCCGGCGCAGCTGTTCGGCCAGGGTTTCCAGGCGAGGGTCCAGCGTCTGCGTCTGACGTTCGACGACCTCGGCGCAAGCGCGGGCTTCTTCGAGCATCCTTGAACTCATGCGGTTTCTCCTTCGATCATCACGGCGGTCAGGTTCAGTTGGCGGTCCAGCAGCACCGCGTCGGCCCAGGCGCCCGGTTGCAGGCGGCCACGGTCGGCGATGCCGAGATAATCGGCGGGATGGCGGGACAGGCGTTCGGAGGCTTCGGCCAGCGGCAGGCCGATCTTCACCAGGTTGCGCAGGGCCTGGTCCATGGTCAGGGTGCTGCCGGCCAGGGTGCCGTCGGGCAGGCGCACGCCGCCCAGGCACTTGGTCACGGTGTGGCTGCCCAGGCGGTATTCGCCGTCGGGCATGCCAGCGGCGGCGGTGGAGTCGGTCACGCAGTACAGGCATGGGATCGAGCGCAGGGCCACGCGCATGGCGCCGGGGTGCACGTGCAGCAGGTCGGGAATCAGCTCGGCGTAGCGGGCATGGGCCAGGGCCGCGCCGACGATGCCCGGCTCGCGGTGGTGCAGCGGGCTCATGGCGTTGTACAGGTGGGTGAAGCTGGTGGCGCCGGCCTCCAGGGCCGCCACGCCTTCTTCGTAGCTGCCCAGGGTGTGGCCGAGCTGCAGGCGGATGCCGCGCTGGCTCAGGGCCTGGATCAGCGGCAGGTGGCCGGCGATTTCCGGGGCGATGGTGATGACCTTGATCGGCGCCAGGGCCAGGTATTCCTCCACCTCGTCGAGCAGTGCCTGGTGGGCGAAGTTCGGTTGCGCGCCGAGCTTGCCGGGGTTGATGTACGGGCCTTCCAGGTGCACGCCGAGGATGCGTGCGCCCTGGCGCGGGTGCTTGAGGTGCTCGCCCAGTTCGGCGAGCACGCGGGTCAGTTCCTCGCGGGGCGCGGTCATGGTGGTGGCCAGCAGCGAGGTTGTGCCGAAACGCCGGTGGGTGCGGGCGATGGTGGCGAAGGCGTCGCCGCCCTGCATGATGTCGCTGCCCCCACCGCCGTGCACGTGCAGGTCGATGAAACCGGGCAGCAGGTACGGCAGGTCGTTGGCCTGCGGGTCGCACGACGTACCGTCGATGGCCCGGATGCGGCCGTTTTCGAGGTGCAGTTGTCCGCGCACCCAGCCGTCGGGGGTGAGGATGTTGGCGATGTCCATGGGGGCTCCGGTCAGCGTCGCAGTTCGGCGACGAAGTCGTAGTAGTCGTTGCGGCAGTAGGTGTCGGTCAGCTCGATGGCGGTGTTGTCGTCGAGGTAGCCGATCCGGGTCATCAGCAGCATGGCGGTGCCGGGGGCGATGCCCACCTGGGCGGCCAGCTCGTCGCCGGCGTTGATCGCGCGGATGTGTTGCAGGGCGCGGACCACCGGGCGGCCGAGCCGGTCGAGGTGCTGGTAGAGCGAATCGCCGATGGCCTGCGGGTCGCCGAGCAGGCGGGCGGGCAGGGTGCTGACCTCCACCGCCATGACGATGTCGTCGGCCTTGCGCAGGCGCTTGAGGTGGACCACCTGGTCGGTGGGCGATAGACCGAGGCGGATCAGTTCGTCGTTGCTCGGGGTGCCGATGCTGCGCTCGAGCCACTGGGAGCTGGGCACGAAGCCTTTCATGCGCAGCATTTCGCTGAAGCTCGACAGGCGTGACAGGGGTTGTTCCAGGCGCGGGGTGATGAAGGTGCCGGAGCCCTGGATGCGATGGATCAGGCCTTGTTCGAGCAGGACCTCGAGGGCCTTGCGCGCGGTGACCCGGGAGATGTCCAGGGTTTCGCTGAGGGTGCGCTCCGAGGGCAGGGCCTGGTCGGCGGTCCATTGGCCGGCATGGATGGCCTGCTCAAGGTTGCGCGCCAGCTGCAGGTAGAGCGGGGTGGCGCTGGTGTCGTCGGGGCGCAGGGCCGATAGAGGACGCATGGGCGGTGTCCGGTATTGTTGTTGGGTGGAAAATTAATACCACCTTAATACCAGGTCAATACCACTGGTCTGATCAGGAACCTCGTTTTTGATTCTGGGGGCGCTTTGCGCCCCTTTCGCGACACAAGGCCGCTCCTACAGGAGTACGCGCATCCTTGTAGGAGCGGCCTTGTGTCGCGAAAGGGCTGCGCAGCAGCCCCCGGCGATCTTGAAGGCTGTCAGATATTTCCGAACCTGAAACCAAATGCTTCAGCCAGCAAAGCTTGGGAACTATCCTACGCGCTTGCCGGAAGCCGCCGCGTTGTCGGGGAAATACCCCAGGGATAACTTCATCGGGTCGCCAGATTTGGTGACCGGGTGTGAGAACCCGCATCACGAAGAACGCCGCTCTGCTATGGCAGCCGTGCGCGGGCAGGTTCTGCCTGACCGGTTTTCTTCGTGACCGGGTTCTCACTCCGTGTACGGCTGCCACCCAATCATGTGAGAACGATCAAGTGGCGGTTCCTGTTAATCACGAAGGAACTTCCCAATGAAAAAACGCGTACCTGACCCACCCCGTCTCGCACCCTTCATCAGTATCCGTTCCACGCTCACCCGCGAGGAGGCGATGGCCGCTGCTGTCGAGGTAGCCACCGCCATTTCCGATGTCCTCGATATCTACTTCAAGACCGAACCCGGAGAAGCCCAGGACCGCCTGTTCACCACCAGCGACTACCTCGGCCAACTGGCCTGCGCCCTGCTCGAACACAAGCCGCAGGTCCGGCCATGACTCGCGGCCACACCGCAGGCCGCACGGTCTGCCTGGACCTGTTCAAGGTCGAGCCCGGCGTTTCCTTCGAGGATGCCTTCAGCGAGTTGTCGGTGCTGCTTGGCTGCATCCGCCACCTGACCTGCGAGGCGGAAATGGAAGGTGACCTGCTGGCCGGCAGCTCGGCGCGGATCCTCAGCGCCATGGCCAAGGCGTTGATCGATGATATGGAGGTGGGGTTGAACAGGAAGACCTCATGACGCCCGGGGGCCGCTTTGCGGCCCTTTCGCGACACAAGGCCGCTCCTACAGGGATTCGCGTACTCCTGTAGGAGCGGCCTTGTGTCGCGAAAGGGCTGCGCAGCAGCCCCGGCAATCCATCGGTCTACCCCGCCCGGCGCACCAACCCACACGCCAGCAACCCCACCTCGAACAGCACCCACATCGGCACCGCCAGCAGGGTCTGGGAAAACACATCCGGCGGCGTCAGGATCATCCCCACCACGAAACACCCGACGATCACATAGGGCCGGCTGCGCCGCAGCGTGGCCACGTCGGTCAGTCCCACCCAAACCACGATGAAGGTCGCCACCGGGATCTCGAAGGCCAGGCCGAACGCCAGGAACAGCGCCATGATGAAGTCCAGGTACAAGCCGATGTCGGTCATCATCGCCACCCCGTCCGGGGTCACGCTGGCGAAGAAGCCGAACATCATCGGGAACACCAGGAAGAACGCGAAGGCCATGCCGCCGTAGAACAGCAGGATGCTCGACACCAGCAGCGGCAGGGCAATGCGCCGTTCGCGGCGGTACAGCCCCGGGGCGATGAAGCCCCAGGCCTGGTGCAGCAGCAGCGGCATGGCGACGAACAGCGCGCACATCGCCGTCAGCTTGAACGGCGTGAGGAACGGCGAGGTGACGCTGGTGGCGATCATGCTGGCGCCTTCGGGCAGGTAGCGGCGCAGCGGTTCGGAGATCTGCGTGTACAGCGTCTGGGCGAAGGGGAACAACCCGCAGAACACCAGCGCGACCACCAGCAGGCAGCGCACCAGGCGCTTGCGCAGGTCGCGCAGGTGGTCGGTCAGCGGCATGCGCGCCGCCTGGTCGAGGGCGAGGGTCATCAGGCGCTTTCCTTGGTATGGGCGACCGGGGTCGGATCGTTGGCCGGCGTCGCGTCGAGTTGGATACCCTGGCGGATCTCCTGCTCCAGGCACTGCAGCGGCGCGGCATCCAGGGCGGGCATGTCGATCTCCCGCTCCACCTGCGCCTTCAGTGCATTCAGCGCCCGGCGTGCCTGGCCCAGCCCACGGCCGAGGGTACGCGCCGCCACCGGCAGGCGCTCGGGGCCGAGCACCAGCAGGGCGACGATACCGACCAGCAGCAGTTCGGTGAAGCCGATCTCGAACATCAGGCCTGACGATCCGTCTGCGTCTGCTGTACCGGCTGATTGTTCAGCACCTGGGGTTGCTGCTCGACGCCATTGTCGGCAGTACCGCCCATGGATTTGCGAAAGCCCTGGATCGCTTCACCGACATCACTGCCCAGCCCCTTGAGACGCTTGGTGCCGAACAGCAGGAAGACGATCAACAGCACGATCACCAATTGCCAGATTCCGATGCCACCCATGTAAGACCACTCCTGTCAGGCCAAAGAAAAAGGAAGGCCAATCCTGCCCTGCGCAGATGACGGGCACATGACTGCCATCTGGTTGAAACAACGGGCGTGTTGACTGGCGCTTTTCAGTGGCCATGGGAAGACAGGGATGGGGCGCAGGCGACAACAGGGCGCGGCACTGCTGATGGTGCTGGTGGTGTTGGCGATGCTCGCGGCAGGGCTGGCCTGGCTGGTGGAAGATGGCCGGCGCCAGGTGGACGAGGTGCGCCTGTTGCACCAGCGGGTACAGGTGCGGGCCATGGAGCAGGCGGGGCTTGCCTATGCCTCCCAGGCCCTGCGCGATCCGGCCTGGCGGGCCAGCCCGCTGTTCTGGCAGGCCCTGCGCGGGCAGCCGCTGGCTTATGACTTTGGTGCCGGCAAGGCGCAACTGCGAGTGATCGACCAGCACGGTTGCTTCAACGTCAATGCCTTGCTGGGCGAGGACGCTCCACGGGCCGAACGCCAACTGCGCCACCTGCTCGGCGACGACATGGCCGCCGAGCGGCTGGTCGATGCCCTGGCCGACTGGCTGGATGCCGACAGCGATGCCCGCTTGCAAGGGGCCGAGAGTGCCCAGTACCTGCGCCAGCAGCCACCCCGGTTGGCGGCCAACCAGCCAATGCTCGACACCAGTGAACTCAACCTGCTATTGGAGCCGGACAGTGGCCGACAAAGCCGCTACCGAATGCTCTGCGCACTGCCCTCGACCGGCGGCTGGCGACTCAATGCCAACGCCCTGGGGCTGGAACACCTGCCGTTGCTGGAGGCCCTGTATGAGGGGCAGTTTTCCCGTTCTATGCTCAGCCGCATCATCAGCGGCCGGCCGGCGGCGGGCTATGTAGATGCTGCGGCATTGCGTCAGGCGCTGGGCGCGGTGGATGACGAGACCTTCGCCCGGCTAAGCGAAGGGTTGTTGCTCAACAGCGGTCATTTCGTGCTGCAGCTGTCGTTCGAGGAAGAGGGACGCACACTGCGCAGCCAATTCCAGATCGAGGCGCTGGGCGTGGTGCAATGGCATGCGCGGGTGCCGGCGCAGCAGGTGCGGGTTAGGGGACGGGAGCCCGTAGCCTGGTAAGGTTTGGTTACTGCTGGTTGGAAATTCGCTATGTGTCGTAGGAAATGTCGGATGAGTCGATCCGTTCAGCATGGCCGGTGACGCGGGCGGCTAAGCTATCCGCCGACCACATGTTCTACTGGGTATTCACCTCTCATGCTGAACACCACCCGCCCCAGTTGGGGCGAGAAAACCTTCCAGGCCCTGAGTGACGGCGTGGCCATTGACGGGCGTTTCCGGACAGGGCTCTCGAAGTGCTTTGCGTCTGCCGCCGGGTCGATCCTGCTGGCAGTGTTTTCTGTCGGCAGTGCGGGATTCGTATCGATCTGCAGCACACCGATTCTCGAACAGTGCAAGTACCTGATCGATGACACATCACTCCCCGTGCCGGAAACTTACGCGCACTCCATCATCGCGCTTTGCCTGACGGTGGTTGCGCTTGTGCTGGTGTGGCTGCGCGAACTGGGCTTGACGGATATCGCACGTCGCAAGGAGGCCGACCTGGAGCGCCAACGCCGTGAGATGGAAGGGCGCCTGACCAATCTGCCTCCCCGGCAGTTCATCAATGACTACGTGGATGCCCTGAGGACGATCGGTGAGTTGCGCCAGTTGACCAAGCAAGAGGCTCGCACGCTCAGCCCGGAAACGATCGTACAGCGCATTCGGATCATCATGTCGATCATCCTGAGCCTCACCAGGCTGTGGGATGGCGTCTCGGCATCCAACCGCTTTGTTACCTACCATGCGAACATCATGCGGGTCCTGTACCAGGATGAGATCGCCCTGACACCGGTACGCGAGCTGGCCCTGGGTGATGGCGCGACAGCCTGCGGCAGCCAGGACTCATACGCATTGCAGGACTGGTTGCTGCAATACGAGTTTTTTCTGCACAACCAATCCTGTGACGTGGTGATCGAGCGCTGCTCGGGCATCCTGTTCATCCAGGATACCGGACTATCCGTCAACTCATCATGCCCTGGGCGTCCCGATGCGGCCGCCGAGCAGATCTGTCTGCCGTTCACTCGCACGGCGTGCTATGACCCGTCGTTCCATCATCCAAACCTACCGGGGCCGGCGCGAGCGGCGGCGACTGGTCAACCTGGCTATGTCCCGAACATCAATGAAACCATGGCACTGTGGTTCGCCAATCAGAAAATCACCAACAGCGAAATCAATCCCAGATACGAGCAACAGGTAAAGGATTACTACCGCAAGCTTGATCATGCAAAATCGCTGATCAGCCTGCCCCTCTATCATCAGGGCGTATTGATGGGCGTCTTGAACGTCAGCAAGAATGTCGAGAACATGCTGATGAATGCGGACCGTGCAGACCTGTTCGTGCAGTTGATGAACCCTGTCTGCTACCATTTGGGCAAGATGCTAGCCTCGCCTGAGGCAGGCCACGCTGGCGCGCAAGGCGTGCCCTGTGACAAGGAGCATGAATATGAGAATTGAACTGCGTACACCACTGGTTCGCAAACCGACCCCCGCCAACACTGCGAAGAAGCGTGAGATGACAGGTGAGGAGTTGTCCAAGGCAATGGCCGAGCGGGCAGAGAAGATCCTCAAAGGTGAGCCTGTCGAACCGGTGGGCTGGAGCCTCGAGGTCTACTGAGTCTCAGCCGAATCGAAAGAAGCCGCCCATGGGCGGCTTTTTCGTTTGTCAGCGTGGGAGCGCCGGTCGACTCGATCAGGCAGTGCCGATCTCCCCGCCATCGTTACGCTGGATCACCACCGTCGAAGCCCGTGGCCGCACCGATGTGCCGGTTGGTGTGACATCGGTGGCCTTGTCGGTGGTCGGCCAGTTGTCCGGGTGCTGGATGTTGACGAACATCGTCTTGTTGTCCGGGGTGAAGGTGATGCCCGTCACCTCGCAACCGTTCGGTCCGACGAAGAAGCGGCGCAGGGCTGCCTGGTTGGTGGCGTTGACCGGAATCTGCTTGCCGTTGGCGTCCACCAGGTCGGTGGGGATCACCGCCAGCACTTGGTCGTTGGTGTAGCTGGTCAGGGTGGCCTCGCCGTTGTCGGTCTCGAACCACAGCACGCCGCGGCTATCGAAGCTCATGCCGTCGGGGCTGGCGAACTGGTTCAGTTCGGTCAGGCCCGAGCGGTTGATGTCCGGGGCGCCGGCGGCGTTGGCGCCGAACACGAAGATGTCCCAGGTGAAGGTCTTGTGGTCGGCGCTGTCGTGCCAGCGAATGATGTGGCCGTGGCGGTTCGGGCCACGCGGGTTGGCCGCGTCGACCTTGGCGGCGGTGCGCGCGCTGTTGTTGGTCAGGGTCAGGTAGACGTCGCCGTTGAGCGGGTTGACGGCGGTCCACTCCGGGCGGTCCATGGGCGTGGCGCCCACGGCGTCGGCAGCGCCACGGGTGTTGAGGATGATGCCAGGCAGGTCGCCGAACAGTGCGCCGAGGGTGCTGCCGCCGGTGGTCGGGGTGGCGACGTCGAGCAGCAGCCAGGCGCCGGTGCCGTTGGCGTCGAAGCGGGCCACGTAGAGCTTGCCCTTGTCCAGGTACTTGGCGCCGGTGGCCAGGCGGTCGGCCGGGTTGGCGTCGGCCGGATCCCACGGCGCGTCGGAGACGAACTTGTACAGGTACTCGTTGTTGGAGTCGTCGCCGGTGTACCAGACCAGCGGCTTGCCGGCCACCGGCAGGCCCGGGCAGCAGCCTTCGTGGCGGAAGCGGCCCAGGGCGGTGCGCTTCACTGCCAGGGTGTTGCTGGTGTACGGGTCGATCTCGACGATGTAGCCGTAGGTGCTGGCTTCGTTACGGAAGTCGTCGGTGGCGCTGGCGCCGGTGGGGGTGATGTCGAAGCGGGCGAACTCGCCGGCCACTTCGCTGGCGTCACCGGCCGCGGTTTCCCACTTGTACTGGCCGCTGCTGCTCGAGACGCCAATGCGCACCTGGTTGGCCGGGCGGGTGCCCTTGTTGACGAAGATGCCGGGCCAGTTCTCCTCGCAGGTCAGGTAGGTGCCCCACGGGGTGTAGCCGTTGCCGCAGTTGTTGTTGGTGCCGCGGCACTGGGTGCCGGTGGGCGAGAACTTGGTCTTGACGTGGTCGGTGCCGCGCATCGGGCCGGCAATGTCCATCAGCGAGACGGTGGTGAAGCGGCGGTTCAGCGGGTCGTTGTTGACCACCTGCCAGCGCCCGGCGACCTTGCTGATGCGCACCACGCCCGCGCCATGGGCGTTGATCTCCTTGCGCACCTCCTCGACCGGGCGCTTGCCGGCGACGGTGGTGGGGCCGGCCGGGTGCAGGGCGGCGGTGTCGATGTACTCGAAGTTGATCGCCAGCAGGCCATCGCTGGAGCTGCCGTTGATGGGGAAGAAGTGCATGCCGTCGTGGTGCATGCCCATGGCGTTGGCCTGGTCGATGGAAGTGTTGCTGCCGTCGGCCTTCCAGGGATTGGCGGTGGCGTTCAGCGGTGTGCCCCAGGGCGCCAGCACATAGGCGCTGTAGCCGGCGGCGACCACGCAGGCATCGGTGCGCGAGCCTGGGATGGAATTGAAGCCCAGCTTGAGTTTCGGTTTCTCTGGCTGGGGCGCCGGATCGTCGTTGTCGGAGCCGCCGCCGCCGTCGAAGCAACCGGTCAGGCCGGTGCCGGCGATCATGGCGATGGCGGCGCCGAGGCTGCCGCGCACCACGGCGCGGCGGCTCAGGTAGGTGTCCATGACACTGGCCATCGGCAGGTTGCCGCTCAGGTTCCGGTCCAGGTTATCGCCGGTATCTCGACTCATCAGGGTGTCCTTTTTTTGGCTGAGTTGAAGGAAACCGCGACTGTAGACGGCAAGTATGTCGATTGATTGGCAGAAATGTTAAAGGGCGTTTAAAACGCGCTGCTATTACTAAAGGCCTAATCAAGGCTGTTTTGGAATTAGCAGCGGATTTCTGCCATCAAACTGTCACGCCAACGCCGCAATATCCGGGTCCCAACGTGAACAGGGATGGCGGAGTCGATGGCAAGCAGTGTGGGCAGGCGCGAGGTGATCGGGTGGATGGGCGTCGGTGCGCTGGCGCCGCTGCTCGGCGCCTGTTCCGCGCTGCCGGGGCCGCGTGGCGGCAGCGACCGGGCGCTGGATCTGCTGTATGTGGCCGACACCCTCGATGCCCGTCAGCCGGGCCAGGCCGTGGTACCGGCCACGCGCCTGGGGCCGGTCAGCCATCTGGGCCGCGCGCCGTGGATGAGCGGGCCCAACGCCAGTGCCGGACAGCCGGAGCTGGCGCCGTTGCTCGACGCGGGCTTGGCCGGCCAGGCCCGTACCGGCGGTTACGCGGTGCTCGCGGCACTGCTCGAACAATTGCGCGCCGAAGCCGGTAGTGAGCAGTGCCTGACCCTGGAGAACGGCCAGTGCTGGAATGGCAGTGGCCTGGCCTACCTCACCCAGGGCGAAAGCGGCGTGCAGGGCAGCCAGCTACTGGGCAGCGAGGCGCGGGTCAGCAGCGACGAGCGGGTGTTGTGGCCGCAGCGCAGCGCCGGGCTCTATCGCCAGTCTTCTTCTATTACCCTCGGCGCCGGCCTTGCCAACACCCAGGCCAAGGCGCTGGGCGTTGAAGGCGTCAAGGTGTTCCAGCGCGCAGGCGTGCGCATTGCGGTGGTGGGGGTCACCGACCCTTACGCCCAGGACCAGAAAGCCTCCCTGAAACAGTGGTACCAGTCCCTTCAACCGAGCTTCCAGCAGGCCCGGCGCGAGGCCGATCTGGTGGTGGCGCTGGCGGATGTCGGTACCGGCCCCGGTCTGTGGCTGGCCGAGCGGGTGCCGGAAGTGGATGTGCTGCTGTGCGCCCGTGGTCAGGACCTGTGGCCCGCGCCGGTACTGGCGAGCCAGGCCAGTGGCCGGCGGGTGCCGGTGCTGTTCGCCGGCTGCCGGGCCAGTGGCGCGTTTCGCCTGCGTTGCCGCCAGGCCGGTGGCCAGTGGCAGTTCGAGGCGCGTTTTTTTCCGGCCTTCGAGCACAGCCTCGGCGCGCCAGCCCAGGCCCGCGTCAGGCAGTTGCGCGGCGAGCTGCAACGCCAGCGCAGCGGCCACGCCGCCTGGCTCGACCAGCCCCTGGCCCGCGCCCCCGAGGCGCTGTGGCGCCGCGATACCCGTGGCGGCAGTTGGGACCGCCTGCTGCACCAGGCCCTGGCCGATGCTTCGAGCATGCCGGTGCTGCTGCCCGGTCTGCGTTACGACTTCCCGCTGCGGGCGGGTGAGCCGATCACCCGTGAACACCTGATCAGCCTTACCGGTGGCTACCCCGCGCCAGTGGTCGAAGCCCCGGCGCGCCAGGTCGAACAGGTGCTGGAGAACGCCGCCGAGCAACTGTTCGGCGACCCGCTGCTGCTGGACAACAGCCAGGACCTGCCGCGCTGGCAAAGCCAGGACTGGCAGGTGAGCTACAGCCCCAACGGCAAGCGCATCATCGGCCTGCAGCCGGTGGAGGGCCTGTGCCGCACCTTCGGCCTGCACTTCGATGCCCAGGCCGGTGTACCGCTGTGGCAGACCCTGGAGGCCTGGCTGACCCGGCAGACGCCGGGCTGGGCGTTGGCAACCCTGCAATTGCCGGCGGTGCGCTACGTCCAGGGCCACCCGGGCTGGCACCCGCATCAGGTGGCGGCGTGATTTCGCGCCTGGTCACCTTCGCCTTGCTGACCCTGGCCGGCTGGCTGGCGGCGCAATGCGTGCTGCTGCTCAGCCGCCAGCCGCTGCCGGCCACTGCGCCCGTTCAGACGGACGTCGCGCTGCCGGGGCTGCTGGTGGAGCACTGGCAGGCTCCCGTCGATGACGGAAGCATCCCCATCACCCGTCTGCCCCTGGCCTACCTGGGCGGGCTCAAGGCCCAGCCGCTGTCGGCCAGCGTGGTGGTGCTGCGCCACGGCCAGCAGGTACGCACCCTCGGTCGCGGCCAGCGCCTGGCGCCAGGCATCGTGCTGCAGGACATCGACGCCGATGGCCTGATCTTCGACAACAACGGCCGGCGCGAGCGCCTGCCCTGGCCACCACGCCCCGCCGTGACCGGCTTCAAGCGCCAAGGATAAATGATGATCGCAAGGTACTGTCTGGCCGGGCTGCTGGTGCTCGGCATGTCCCTGGCTCGGGCCGAAGATCCGGAAGTGTTCGCCGACGATGGCACGCCGCTGTACGAGGTCAATTTCGTCGACACCGAGCTGGGTGAGTTCATCGACAGCGTGTCGCGCATTACCGGCACCACCTTCATCGTCGACCCGCGGGTGCAGGGCAAGGTCACCGTGCGCACGGTCGATCGGCATGACGCCGACGCCATCTACGATATCTTCCTGGCCCAGCTGCGGGCCCAGGGCTTCGCCGCTGTGGACCTGCCCAACGGCAGCGTGAAGATCGTCCCCGACCAGGCCGCGCGCCTGGAGCCGGTGCCGGTGGAAAGCGCCGGCAAGAAGTCCGAGGGCAGCGATGGCGTGGCCACTCGCGTGTTCAACGTACGCAACGCCGCCAGCGAACAGATGCTTGGCATCCTCAAGCCACTGATCGACCCGCGGGTCGGCGTGATCACCCCGTACCCGGCCGCCAACCTGCTGGTGGTCACTGACTGGCGCAGCAACCTGGAGCGTATCGACAGCCTGCTGCGTCAGCTCGACCAGGTCAGCGACGAGCCGTTGCAGGTCATCCCGCTCAAGCACGCCAGCGCCGCCGACACCGCGGGCCTGGTGACCCGCCTGCTGGCCCGCGAGCAGGGCAGCGATGCGGCCCAGGTGGTCGCCGACCCGCGCAGCAACGCCTTGCTGGTGCGCGGCAGCGCCGACAGCCGCGAGCGGGTGCGGGTCTTGCTGGCCCAACTCGACCGGCCCGCCGACAACCTGCGCAGCAGCAATACCCAGGTCATGTACCTGCGTCACGCCAACGCCGCCGAGGTGGTCAAGGTGTTGCGTGGCCTGAGCCAGACAGGCGCGGTGCCGGCCGCCGAAGGCGAGGGCAAGGACGTGCCGCCGGTGCCGGCGGCCAGCGATTCGGGGATCCGCCTGGAGTACGAGGAGGGCACCAACGCCGTGGTGATGGTCGGCCCGGACAGCGAGCTGGCTGCCTTCCGCAGCATTGTCGAGCAGCTGGACATCCGCCGGGCGCAAGTGGTGGTCGAGGCGATCATCGCCGAGGTGTCCGACAGCAGCGCCCAGGAGCTGGGCGTGCAGTGGCTGTTCGCCGACGAGAAGTTCGGTGCTGGCATCGTCAACTTCGGCGGCAACGGGGTGAACATCGCCAGCATCGCCGGGGCCGCCAGCAGCGGCGACAACGAAAAACTCGGCAAGCTGCTGTCGGCCACCACCGGCGCCACCGCCGGCATCGGCCATATCGGCGGCGGTTTCAACTTCGCCATGCTGGTCAACGCGCTCAAGGGCAAGAGCGGCTTCAACCTGCTGTCCACGCCGACCCTGCTGACCCTGGACAACGCCGAAGCGTCGATCCTGGTCGGCCAGGAGGTGCCGTTCGTCACCGGCTCCGTCACCCAGAACAACGCCAACCCCTACCAGACCATCGAGCGCAAAGAGGTGGGGGTGAAGCTGCGCATCAAGCCGCAGGTCAACGTCGACAACAGCGTGCGCCTGGACATCGTCCAGGAGGTGTCGTCGATCGCCGATTCCAGCGCCGCCAGCGACGTGATCACCAACAAGCGCGAGATCAAGACCAAGGTGATGGTCGAGGACAACGGCCTGGTGATCCTCGGCGGGCTGATCAGCGACGAACTCTCCACCAGCAACCAGCGCGTGCCGCTGCTCGGCGACATTCCCTACCTGGGCCGGCTGTTCCGCTCCGACGCCAGCAAGAACACCAAGCAGAACCTGATGGTGTTCATCCGCCCGCGCATCCTGCGTGACGGCGAGAGCCTGGCCGGCCTGAGCCAGCAGAAGTACCAGAGCCTGCAACAGAACACGCCACTCAAGCTGCCGTCCCTGGCCGAGGGCCTGCCGTTGCTGCAGGTGTTCCCCTCCAGCCGGGCTCGCCTCGAAGGCGGTGACTGGTGATGCTGCCCTATCGCCTGGCGCGCCAGAGCGGCGTGGCCATGGCGCCGATCGAGGGTGGCTGGCAGCTGTGGCTGCGCGGCGACGCCGACAGCGACCAGTTGCAGGAGCTGTTGCGCGTGCATGGCTTGCCGGCCAGCCTGGAACGTCTCGACGGCGCGCAGTTCGACGAGCGCCTCGGCCAGCTCTACCAGGCCGGCGAGGCGGCGACCGAGGCGCTGATCGAAGGCATCGGCGAGCAGGTCGATCTGGACAGCCTGATGAGCGAGATGCCGCGCATCGAGGACCTGCTGGAAAGCGACGACGAAGCCCCGGTGATCCGCCTGATCAATGGCCTGTTCGGCCAGGCTTTGCGCCTGCGTGCTTCGGATATCCATATCGAGACCTTCGAGCAGAGCCTGGTGGTGCGCCTGCGCGTCGATGGCCACCTGCGCGAGGTGCTGCGCCCGCCGCGGGCGCTGTCGGCGATGCTGGTGTCGCGGATCAAGGTCATGGCCCGCCTGGACATCGCCGAGAAGCGCCAGCCCCAGGACGGCCGCATCACCCTGCGCGCCGCCGGGCGCGAGGTGGATGTGCGGGTCTCGACCCTGCCCGGCATCCATGGCGAGCGGGTGGTGATGCGCGTGCTCGACAAGCAGGCCAGCCTGCTGGCGCTGGACAACCTGGGCATGCCCGCCGCCGTATTGCGCGGACTGCGCGGCTGCCTGGCGCGGCCCAACGGCATCGTGCTGTCCACCGGCCCCACCGGTTCGGGCAAGACCACCACGCTGTACGCCAGCCTCAACAGTTTGAACGACGGCAGCCGCAACATTCTCACCGTCGAGGATCCGGTCGAGTACGCCATCGCCGGCATCGGCCAGACCGCCATCAACCCCCGCGCCGGGCTGACCTTTGCCAGTGGCCTGCGCGCAATCCTGCGCCAGGACCCGGACGTGATCATGCTCGGCGAGATCCGCGACCAGGAAACCGCGCAGATCGCCGTGCAGGCCAGCCTCACCGGGCACCTGGTGTTGTCGACCCTGCACACCAACAGCGCCGTCGGCGCGGTGACCCGCCTGCGCGACATGGGCATAGAGCCTTTTCTGATCGCCTCGTGCCTGCGCGGCGTGCTGGCCCAGCGCCTGGTGCGGCGGCTGTGCAACTGCGCGGTGGCCCTGCCACTGCAAAGCGCCGAGCGTGAGCTATGGCCGGAGTTGGGCAGCCTGCGCGAAAGCTTTCACCCGGTCGGCTGCGAGCATTGCCAGGGCAGTGGCTATGTCGGCCGGCTGGGGCTGTACGAATTCATCGAGCTGGATGCCGGGCTGGTCGCCTTGCTCTACGACGGCGAGAGCGAGCTGGCCATGCAGGCCTACCTGGATGGCCGTCGGCAGAGCCTGGTGGCTGAGGCCCGCGATTGTCTGGCCCGTGGCGAGACCAGCCTGGCCGAAGTGCTGCGCGTGGTGCAGGGCTGAGCATGCCGACCTATCGCTATCAGGCCGTGGACATGAACGGCAAGGCGCACAAGGCCAGCGTGCAGGCCGACAGCGAGCGGCATGCGCGCCAGTTGCTGCGCGAGCAGGGCTTGTTCGCCCGGCAGTTGCAGCGCCACGACAGCGCGCAGCCCCGTCGCCAGCGCCTGACCCGTGCCCAGCTGTGCGAGCTGACCCGCCAGCTGGCGACCCTGATCGGTGCCGGCATCCCACTGGTCGATGCCCTCGCGACGCTGGAGCGGCAATTGCGCCAACCAGCCCTGCATGCGGTGCTGGTGACCCTGCGTGGTTCACTCGCTGAAGGCCTGGGGCTGGCCCGTAGCCTGGCCCGCCAAGGTGCGCCGTTCACCGGGCTGTACTGCGCGCTGGTCGAGGCCGGCGAGCGCTCCGGGCGCCTGGGCCAGGTGCTGGCGCGCCTGGCCGATCACCTGGAGCAGGTCCAGCGTCAGCGCCACAAGGCACGCACAGCGCTGATCTACCCGGCGGTGCTGATGGGCGTGTCGCTGGCGGTGGTGGTCGGCCTGATGACCTTCGTGGTGCCCAAGCTCACCGAGCAGTTCGCCCATTCCGGGCAGAGCCTGCCGTTCATTACCTCGCTGCTGATCGGCATCAGCCAGGGGTTGGTGCATGCCGGGCCGTACCTGCTGGTGCTGGCGATCGGGCTGGCCGTTGCTGGCGGCTGGCTGCTGCGCAAGCCGCACTGGTGTCTGCGCCGCGACGACCTGCTGCTGCGCCTGCCGCGTGTCGGCGCGCTGCTGCAGGTGCTGGAGAGCGCGCGCCTGGCGCGCAGCCTGGCGATTCTCTGCGGCAGTGGCGTGGCCCTGCTCGAAGCCCTGCAGGTGGCCACCGAGACGGTCGGCAACCTGCGTATCCGCGCCGCCATGGCGCAGGTACGCCAGCAGGTGCAGGGCGGCACCAGCCTGCACCGGGCGCTGGATGGCGCCGGCCAGTTTCCGCCGCTGTTGGTGAACATGGTCGGCAGCGGCGAGGCCAGCGGCACCCTGGCCGACATGCTCGAGCGCGTGGCCGATGACCAGGAGCGTGGTTTCGCCCGCCAGGTAGACACCGCCATGGCGCTGTTCGAACCGCTGATGATTCTGGTGATGGGCGCGGTGGTGCTGTTCATAGTGCTGGCGGTGCTGCTGCCGATCATGCAGCTCAACCAGGGATTGCAACTGTGACAAGGAGACTTCTCATGCAACAACGACGCAACCGCCAACGTGGCTTCACGCTGATGGAAATCATGGTGGTGATCTTCATCATCGGCCTGCTGATCGCCGTGGTCGCGCCCAGCGTGCTGGGCAATCAGGACAAGGCCATGAAGCAGAAGGTCATGGCCGACCTTGCGACCCTGGAGCAGGCGCTGGACATGTACCGCCTGGACAACCTGCGCTTTCCCAGCAACGAGCAGGGTCTGGCGGCGCTGGCGAAGAAACCGACCCAGGAACCGCTGCCGCGCAGCTGGCGCAGCGATGGGTATATCCGTCGTCTGCCGGAAGATCCGTGGGGCACGCCGTATCAGTACCGCATGCCCGGCGAACATGGCCGGGTCGATGTCTATTCGCTGGGCGCCGATGGCGTGCCGGGCGGCGAAGGGCTCGATGCCGACCTGGGCAACTGGGCGCTTTGAGGTGACTGGAATGGGTGTCCGGCTTGGCATTGTCGGGGCCGCTTCGCGCCCCTTTCGCGACACAAGGCCGTTCCTACAGGCGACCGCATTTCCTTGTGGGAGCGGCCTTGTGTCGCGAAAGGGCTGCAAAGCAGCCCCGGCTTTCCTGTGCCATCAACGCGGCTTCAGCCTGCTTGAACTGCTGGTGGTGCTTGCCATCGCCGCGCTGATGACCAGCCTGGCCGTGGCCTGGCTCGACAGCGGCAGGAGCAGCGTCGACCAGACCCTCGACCGCCTGGCTGCCGCCACGGTGGCCCAGGCTGACCTGGCGCGCCATGCCGGGCAACTGCGGGGAATACGTTGGAACGGTCAGAGGCCTGAGTTCGTGCGCCGTCAAGGGGATCAATGGCAGGTGGAAACCGTGGCCTTGGGCGATTGGCCCAAGGGCCTGCGCCCGGACTGGCCAGCTAGCCAGACACCTGCGCTGCTGTTCACCCCCGATGGCTGGGCCCGCCCAGGCACTGTGCGCTGGCGCTGGGCCGAGGGCGGCCGGCGCTGGGACTGGGACCGCAACGGCCAGTTGCGGGTGAGCGTGATGCCATGAAACGCGGGCAACGGGGCTTCACCTTGCTCGAAGTGAGCGTGGCCCTGGGCATCGCCGCGGTCCTGGCGGTGATCACCAGCCAGGTCCTGCGCCAGCGCCTGGCCGTGCAGGACACGGTGCAGCAGCATCGCCTGGGCCTGCTGTGCGCCCGCGAGCTGCAGGCGCGTTTCGCGGTCGAGCAGTACTGGCCGGCGGCCAACCAGGACAGCGGCGTGCTGGTCGAGGGCGGGCAGGCCTGCCATTGGCAGCTGCAGTTGCGCCGTACCGGCGTGCGTGACCTGCGTCGCGGCGAACTGCTGCTGCATGCCGACCGCGACCAGCGCCTGCCGCTGGGGCAGTACACCGTGTTCCTGGAGCGGCCATGACGCGGCGCCAGGCGGGCATGACCCTGATCGAACTGCTGGTGGCCTTGGCCCTCACTGCCTTGCTCGGGGTGTTGTTGTCGGCGCTGGTCAACGGTTGGCTGAAGGTGCGCGAGCGGCTTGACGAGCAGGTACGCGAAACTGGCGTGCTGGATTTCTGCCTGGCGCTGGAGCGGCGTTTCGACAGCCCGGTGCTGCGCCGCCTGTATGAACAGCGCCTGCCGCTGGCGCCGCGCTGGCTCGACTGGCAACCCGACCGCCAGCAACTGCTGTGGGTGGCCGCTGCTGCCTGGCCCCAGGCCGAGGGCGGCTCGCGCCTGCAACGCCAGCGTCTGCGTTTCGAGCCCCGCGAACAACGCCTGCTGCTGGAAACCTCGGCCGACCTCTACGCCGCCGCAGCCCCGCAATGGGTGATGCGCGAACGGCTGGAGCGGGTCAGCGCGATGAACATCCTCTACCACCAGTCCGGCCGCTGGCTGGCCTGGCCTTCCGAACAACCGACGCACCCCGGGCGGGGTGTGCGCGTGGAGCTAGTGCGTGATGGAGCATCGTTTACCTGCACCTTCGTTCTGCCCTGGGGGCGCTCATGAAGCTTGAATGGCGACGCCGGGCGCCGACCCAACCCTGGCTGCTGCTGCGCCCCGGCGAGGTCTGGGAGTGGCTGCTGGTGATCCAGGGCCGTCCGGTGCGCGAGGGACTGGGGGAGCCACCGCCAGGGCTCGAGGCGCGCGTCGCCCTGATCGTCCCCGGTGAGCACTGCAGCCACTTCCAACTGGCCGCGCCGCCCGGGCTCAAGCGCGAAGAGTGGCCGTTGCTGGTCGAGGACCGCTTGCTGCAAGGCGTCGATGAGGTGCTGTGTGCCTGTATCGGGCGTCACGCGGGGCAGATGCAATTGCTGGTGGTGGCGCGGGCGAGGCTGGATGAATGGCGTGCGCAGTGCGCCGCCTGGGCGCTGCCGGTGGAGCGTTGCTGGGCTGAGTTCCAGCTGCTGCCCGACAGCGTGGGCGCGGCGGGTTGGCATTGGCGACGAGGGACGATGAGCCTGTACAAGGCCCAGGCGCGTTGGTTGGCCTGGCCACAGGCGTTCGGCTTGCCGCCTACGCTGGATTGGCTGGCCGATGACGCCGAATGCATCGAGGGTCCATGGCCAGAGGTGCTGGCGTCGCTCGATGGCCTGCCGGGGGTGTTCGAGGCGCGACGTGCCCGCTCACGCCCGTGCTGGCAGGGCGGGCAATCGCGCCTGGCCGTCGCCTGCCTGGCGCTAGCCCTGGCGTGGGGCGTGCTGTGGTGCGCGCAACAGTGGCGACAGGCTCAGGTCTATCGCGCCCAGGTGCTGGCGGTGACCGGTCCCCAGGCGACACCGCGCCAGGCGGCGCTGGCGCTCAAGCGCCTGCGGGACGACGCCGGTGAAAGCCAGGTGCGCCTGCGTCTGCTCGACGCGTTGCAGGCGCAGGTCCATGCCTGGTTGAGCGATCACCCTGGCTGGCAGGTGCGGGCGGTGCGGTACGACGGCCAGCGCTGGCACCTGGAGCTGGAAGGCGAGGGCGACGTCGCGCCCTGGCAGGACATGGCCACGGCGGTCGGCGTGCAGGTCCAGGTAGAAGATGAGGCGCGCCGCGTGGTGTTCGACCTGGGGAGCGCAGCATGAACCGTGAATGGTTGCAGCAGCGTCGGCTATTGCTGGCCTGGGGCATCGTCGCGCTGTTGATTGTGCTGCTGGCGCTGCGCGAGGGTATCGCCTATTGGCGTGAGCAGGCGCAGTGGCGGGCGCTGGCCGAATCGCTGACGGCGCAAGTGCAGCAGCCCGCCTTGACCCTGGAAGGGCTGCACCAGTCGGCCCAGGCGCGACACATCGAGTTGGCCGAGGTGCAGCCCGAGGACGAAGGTTGGCTGGCGCGTGGCAAGGTGGCCGATGCCCAGGTGCTGCAAGGCTGGTTGCAGGCCCTGCGCGATGATGACGCGCAACCGTTGCAGTGGGGGCTGGAGCGGGACAGCGAGGAGCTGCGCTTTACCGTGCGGCTACGGCCATGAAGCGGCGGGCTGGCCTGTGGATGGCCCTGGTGTTCTGTCTTACGCTGTTGGCCGAGCTGCCAGCGCGCTGGCTGGTCGCGGGATTCGGGCTACCGGCCGAGGGCGTGAGCGGCAGCCTGTGGCAAGGACAGGCCGTCCGGCTGGGTGCGGCAGGACCGGTGCAGTGGACGTGGCGACCGTGGCAGCGCGACCTGCAGGTGCGCTTGGGCTTTCAAGGCCAGGGCTGGCTAGGGCGCCTGAGCGGTTGGCCGTGGCGCTGGCAGGCCGGGCTGCAGGCAGTGGGCGCGCAGCCCAGCGCGGCCCTGGGATACCGCCTGACCGGGCTGTGGCAAGGGGGCATCAGCCTGCAAGGCTCGGGGCTGCGTTGCCTGGCCGCTGAAGGGCGGATAACGGTGGCCGATCTGGCGTTGAGTGCACCGTGGTCCCTGGGATTGGGGCAGGGGACGTTGGAAATGGACTGCCATCAGGGTTGGCGGCTGGTCGCGGGACTGGTTCGCCAAGGGCAGCACCAGCTTGGCCTGGAGGCCGACCTGGTGGCACGACGGGCGAAGCTCGACTTCGCAATGTCGGCCGATGCCGGCCTGACTCCGGTGCTGCGTGGCCTGCAATGGCTGGGGCCGGAAGACAGCGTCGGGCAGCGCCGGCTGAGCTGGTAGCTCAGATGTTCAGTGACCACTGCGCGACCCAGAAGCCTTGTTCCAGCGCCTTGCGTGGTCGATCGCTGGCATACAGCCCGCGCTGGTAGTCCAGGCGCAGCTGGCTGCGCGGCAGGCTCAGTTCGACGCCTGCCGAGGCGCCGAGCAGGCGCTGCGACGGGCTGCTGCGTGCGTAGCGGGCCCAGCCCAGGTCCAGACCTAGGGTGGGGCGCACCTGTACCGGCAGCGGCAGCGGCAGCGGCTGGCTGAGGGTATTGCGCCAGGCGCCGGCACTGGCGCCGGAGACGTTGTGCTGGCGGAAACCACGCACGGCCGAATGGTCGCTGAGTGACATCTGTTCGACGGCGGGCAGCACATGGGCGCTGTATTGCAGGGCCAGTTCGCTCTGCCATCGCCATGGCCACTGGGCGGGGCCCTGGCGCAGGTGCAGCAGGTTGGCGCGGTACTTGGTGAAATCCGGTCGTGGCGCCTGCTTGTGGACGAACGGGCGGTCGGCGCCGAGCCAGTGCATGCCCTGGCTCAGCCCCAGGTAGGCGTTCCACAGCCCGCCTTCGAGCCACAGCAGGTTGAGCCCGGCCTCGACGGTGGCCAGGGTCGGGCTCTGCAGGGCCAGCACGGCGGGTCCGAAGCGGTTGACCAGTTGCTTGCGGTCCAGCCGGGCGCTGGCGCTGAGCATGCCCTGGTGATTGCGCCACAGCACGCGCTCGGCGCCGAGGCCGAAGAACTCGCTGCGGCCGCTGCTGGCATAGCGGGTGTTCGGGATCGGCGCACGGTAGCGCATGCGGCTGGCGTTGAGGGTGAAGGTCCAGCGGCCACGAGGAAGGCTGTAGTACAGGCTGGTCCCTTCGCTTTGCCCGGGCGCGCCGAACACCACCGAGTTCAGCGACAGGCGCAGGTCGTCGTTCAGCCCCAGCGGGCTGTCCAGGCCAAGGCTGAGGTTGAGGCGATGCCGGCCGGTGTGCTCACCGCCGCGGTTGTCGAGGTGGGCGTCCAGGTGCACGGGCAAGGTGACCCGTCGAGGTTCGATCACGACACGGCTGCCACCGCGCAACTCACCCGGCAGCAGGGCCATCTCCAGGTCATAGGCACGCAGCCGGTTGAGCTGGTCCAGACCCTGTTCCAGGTCCGGCAGGTGCAGCGGCTGGCCCAGCTGGCCGGGAAATGCGCCGCGCAGTGACAGTGGCAGGTCGGCGCCGGCCAGCTCGATCGACTCGATGAAGCCTTCGACGATGACGATGTCCAGTGGCGCGCCATGCTCGGGCGGGCTTGCCACATAAGGGCGGCTGGTGGGGTAACCGGCCTCGACGTAGTGCCGGGTCAGTTGCCTGAGCAGGTGGTCGATCTCGGTGACGCCCATGCACGAGGAAGACCATGCGCGCACGGTCGGTTCCAGCTGTTGGCTATCGAGTGTGCGGTTGCCGGCCAGGCGCACGCCGCTGATCGCCCAGCAGTGCTGGTCGGGCGCGGTGAGGGCTGTGTCGGTGGCGTCCAGGGCAGTGGAGGGCTGGGGACGTTGCCAGCGTTCAAGGCGCTGTTGCTGCTCCAGCTGTCGTAGCGTCTGCTGCTGGTCGCGCAGTTGCTGGCTGGCCGGATCGGCCTGGGCCAGAGGGATTGCCGTTGCGAGGACGGCGAGGAGGAGGTGGACGATGCGCCGTGTATTGGCTACTGAATGGAATCGTTGTGTTGTCATTGGCATCTAGCCTGGTAACGGAAGCGGAGGGCAACCGCACAGCCGGTTGAGCTGTGCTGTCCTGAGGGGTCTTGCAGGAGCGGGCAAACCCGCTCCTGCAAACCTGTCAGTACCTGCGGCCCTCCTCGATCTTCGAGACGTACTCGACACTGCGGTCGTGCCCGCTGGTGCGGACCAGGCCAAGGTCGAGTGACTGGTCACCGTTGTCGGCACCGTCATTACCCGTGACCTTGTTCTTGATGAACGAGAACAGGCTGCCTGCCAGATCGACCGGCGAGAGCGAGACATCGACCTTTACCTCCCGCTCATGATCACGGCCGTTCAGGGTCTTGCGTGCAATGCCCCCTTCGCCAAGTTCTACCCGGCCCTCAGTGGCGCTTAGCGTGGCGCCGACCAGGCGGGTATCCCCACTGACGGCAAGGTCGATGCCCTGGGTTGCGGACAGCGTGGTCTGCTGGTTGACGGTGTCGTTCTTGCGCTTGGAGTAATCGGCCTTGAGCGAAGGCGTGAACTTCGCGGTGAGCTTGTTCCAGAGCGCACCGGCGACTTCCCCGATGTTGCCGCCTGCGAGCGTCTCCAGTGGGTTGCTCGATTCACCTGGGACTTCTGTCGCTTCCTTTTGGGTCAGGCTGGCGTCGACATGGAGGGTCAGGCTATCGACCTGATCCTGGCGGCTGGCGACCAGCAGGTCACCGCCGACCTTGCCTGCGATCCGGCTGGCCTGCACCTGGGCGCCTTCGATGCGGGTATCACCCTGGCTGCGCAGGTCCACCTGCTCGGCGCGCAGACTGTTGTCGAGCCAGGTGGTGTTGTTGCGTTTGTCCAGCTTCAGGTTCACCTGGGCGTTGATACCGCCGAGATCCGTGGCCGCCAACTTGAGGCCGCCAGCGGCGGTGATATCGAGGTTGTCGTGCTGCTCGGTATTTTTCGCCGCCTCGATCAGCAGGCCACCATGGCGGGCATCCAGGCCGATCCGCTCGGCACTGGCCTGCAGTCCCTGCACCTGCAAGGCGACGTCTTCGCGGGCAAGGCTGGTGAGCTGCAGCGCGCCCTTGCCGGTGAACTGCGCGCCAACGGCCGTGCTGGCCTGTTCGTTGACCCAGCCAAAGGTGCCGTGGCCGCTCAAGGCGCCACCAGTGGCGCTACCGGTGATATCCAGCCCGCCACCCAGCGTCCTGCCTTCGCGCTTGCGGGTGTCGTGGGCGGCCGTCACGCTCAGCACGCCGTCGCTGTGCAGATTGATATCGCCCTCGCGGCTGTCGATCCGTGTGCCTTCCAGCAGCATGTCGCCCGCGCTGGACAGCTCGACCGTGCCTTGGCCGTCGATCCGTGCCACCTGTGCCGTGCTGGATTGTTGCTCGAGCGTGCTGTGCATGATGTCTCCGTCCAGTCCGCCCTTGGGACCGAGCAGACCGCTACCGCCCTTGGCCGCCAGGCTGGCGTTGAGTTGGGTGGTGCTGTGGGTGGTGCGATCGTGGGCCGCAACCAAGGTCAGGTCGCCACTGCTGCTGAGGCTGACCGCGCCGGCGCCGCCATCGATGCGGGTGCCCTCGTAGTGGCCAGCGCGTTCGAGCTGAATCTCCACGCCGTTCTTGCCGTGCAGGTTCCCGACCCGGGCGAGCGATGTTTCCTCTTTTTGTGTCAGGTTGGAGCCTTTGCCTTCGAGCCTGGCGTTGATGTCCGTTGCCAGGGTGGTGTCTACACGCAGGCTACCGCCCCCGGTGATGTGTTGGACCTCACGGGTCTTGCGGTCGCTGGCGGCCAGTGCCTGGTGCTCCACAGCCTCGATTCGCAGGTTGCCGTTCCTGGCGTTGTAGTCGGTGCCTTCGTCCTTGATGTTGCTGGCCTTGACCCTGACATCGGCACCGCTGAAGGTGCTGACCTGCGCGGTGCTGTCGGTGTCTTTCTGCAGGCGTGCCTGGTGCTCGATGGACAGTCCGCCACCTGTGTTCGGCAGCGCTAGCTTGTCGATGAGCGAGGAGGGCCGGGCATCTTCGCTCTGCTTGCCGCTGAGCAGGCGTTCGATTGGGCGGGTGATACGTTGGTAGTCGGTGCTGACGCCGAGGCTACCGTCCCATTTGTTCAGGCTGGTTTCTGTTTCCCTGGTGTTGGCAGCCGCTCGGTTGTCGATGCGCTCGGCGTTCACCTGCAACGTGCGCCCCGCTTGCAGTTGCGCGGCGGTGGTGGTCAGCTGCCGGGCGTCGAGTCGCAGGTCGTCGCTGGCCCGCAAGGTACTGCGACGCACGGTGCTTTCACGCTCGATCAGGCCGGCCGGGCCATGGTAGGCATCGATGCCCAGGCCCAGGCGCTCCATGCCGCCGGTTACGGTCAACGCGGCGCCGGTGCGGGTGTCGATGGTCTGCCGGGTGGTACTGTCGTGGACGGCGGCAAGCTCGACTTCGCTGGCGGAAATGCCAATGCTGCCGGCCTTCGCTTCAACATCGGAGCCACTGACGGTCAGCTTTTGGTCACTGCGCAGGGTGACGCTGCCTGCGCTTATCGTGCTGGCCACCTGGCGGGTGGAGGCCGTCTGTTCGTCGGTTTGCAGGTTCTCGTAGCCGACCCTGGCCGAGTACTGACGCGACTGCGGATCGTTCCTGCCGGCGCTGGCGACGAACTCGCGGGTTCCCGTGGTTCGCTGGCTATGGGCGTTTTCCTCGGCGCTCTCGATGGTCAGGTGACCTGCCGCATCGAGTTCGACCTGCTTCGCGGCTTCGAGCCTGGAGCCCGTTATGCGCATGTCGCCATCAGCCTTGGCGATCAGTTTGCCGCCCTTGAGTACGCTGGGTTTGACCGTTTCGGCGTAGGACTGGCTGTCGCTGTCCGTGCGGTCCAGGTAGAGGCGGTGACTGAGCTGCTCATCGATGTGCTCGGAGTCCATACCGGCATCGATCGTCATCTTGCCGCCGCTGCGCAACTGCAGGGTGTTCTCTGCCTCCAGATGCGCGGCGGTCAGGTGCAGGTCGCTGCCGGCTTGCAGGCTGAGGCTATCCTCGGCCTGCAGTTTACTGCCCAGTTGCTGACGGCGGGTTGTCGTGGTGTTGCCGTCGCGGCTTTCGACGGTGACGAACATCCACTTCCTTTCCCAGTCGATGGGATCGTCCTGCACCTTTTCCCGGGTGACGGTATCCAGGGTCAGTTTCTTGCCGGCACTGACCTCGATCTGCCGGGCCTTGCCCTGGGTGGCGGTGAGTCGCAGGTCGCCGGCGGCGTTCAGGTCGAGCTTGCCGGTGCTGCTGGTGAGGCTGGCCTGGCGCCTGTCGCTGCCCTGCACATGCAGGTCACCGGCGGAATGGATGATCAGGTCCCGATCCGCGAGCAGGCTGGTGTCACCGACCTGCACGCCGGCGCCTTCGGCGGTGCTGACGATGCGGATACGTCCGGCCTGCATGGCGCCGAGCAGCCTGGCATCGATGGAGGTGCTGGTGGCGGGCAGGTGTTCGAGTAGCTCGCCGTTGCCGGCATCGATCCGGTTACGACCAACGGTCAGGTTCAACTGGCCCTGGGCCAGAAGAGGCCCTCTGCTGTCGATGCGCGGGGCAATCAGGTCAAGCGCGCCCCTGGCATTGCTCTGGCCGCCTCCCAGCACCTGCAGGTCGCCGCTGGCATTGCGGCTGTCGAGGTGTTTGAGTTGGCCGTTCTGGATATCCACGTTGCCGACCAGGAACCCGGCGCGGGTGGTGTTGATGAAGCTGCCACCATTGAGCGTGATGCCATTGGGGTTGGCGAGCAGGTAGTCGGCCTTCTGGCCGAAGATCTCCTGTGGACCCTCGATCCGCGAGGCATTCTGGCTGACCACCTCATTGAGGATGGTCGAGGCGGCCTGGCCCTGGAACTGCGGGTTGGCGCCCAGCTGGCCGGCCAGCTGCGATTGCCCAGCCTGCAGGGCGTTGTTTAGCACCAGGCCTTGCTTGCCGACGTTGTAGTCGAGGAACTGGTTGTGCGACAGGCCGCTGGCATTGGGCGCGACGATGTCGATCACCGGAACGCCGTGGCCGTTGTCGATGATCGGGGTACCGCCAGGGCCCGGCGTCGGGGTCAGGGCGCCTTGCGCTTCGACCTGGGTGCTGCCCAGCAGGGCAAGAAAGACGGCCCAGCGTAAAGTGTCGGGTCTGGTCTTGGGAGCAGGGATTTGCATGGGAACCTCGCAAGTGATGTACGAAATCGAGCAATCATTTGCGGGAATTTTACGAAGGCTGGTGATGGCATTTATGTGGCTCAAAGCCATCATTTTGTGGGAAGAGATTCCATCTGATGTGTAGGAAAAGTGAGCGGCGAAGCGCAGAAACGGAGTTTGAAGGCGAAAGAGAAAGGCCCGCCCTGCGTGAGCAGGACAGGCCTTCGTTGTAATCCGATAGTGTCGAGAGGATCAGGGCCGGATTTCGATCAGCGTGCCGTCCTTGACCATGCTCCACACCTCGCGCATGTCGTCATTGCGCATGGCGATGCAGCCCTCGGTCCAGTCGAGGGTGTGGAAATACCACTCGGGGTACTCCTCGTTGATCGGTGTGCCGTGGATCATGATCATGCTGCCGGCGGCCACGCCTTCGCTGCGGGCCTTGGCGGCATCGGTAATGTTCGGGTAGGAGATGTGCATGGCCAGGTTGTAGCGGTCGCTGACCTTGCGCCAGTCCAGCCAGTACAGGCCTTCGGGGGTCTTCTTGTCGCCCTCGCGCTGCTTGGCGCCCTTGGGCTGCTTGCCCAGGGAGATGCGGTAGGTCTTGAGCGGCTCGCCGCGGCTGATCAGCTGCAGGCGGCGTTCGGACTTGATCACCAGCACCTTGTCGATCAGCCGTTCCTGCTGGACGCCGCCAGCGGCGGGCTGGACCGGCGACGGCACGGCCGACGGCGTCTTGCGGATGATGGTCTCGGTGAAGGCGGCTTGCGACACCGAGGCGACACTGAGGCAGAAGAGGGCAAGCAGCCAGCGCATGAAACCGTATCCCTGAAGACTTAGGTGGTGGACGACGAAACGTTCATCGGCGGCAGGTATTCATGGCCTATCGGGTAGTGCTGCCTGATGCGGTCGCGATAATAGCATTCTAGTGTGCGTGTGACGGTGCGGAAAGCCAGCTCGCCCCAGGGGATCTCGTGTTCCTCGAACAGGCGCACCTCCAGGCTCTCGACCCCCACGGCGAAGTCCAGGTCGGCCAGTTCGGCGCGGAAGAACACGTGCACCTGGTTGATGTGCGGCAGGTCGAACAGCTGGTACAGGCTCATTTCGGCGACCCGGGCGCAGGCTTCCTCGACGGTTTCGCGACGGGCGGCGGCATCCAGGGTCTCGCCGTTCTCCATGAACCCGGCGGGCAGGGTCCAGAAGCCTCGGCGCGGCTCGATGGCGCGGCGGCACAGCAGCACCTGGGAGCCCCAGGTGGGTAGCACCCCGGCGACGATGTTGGGGTTCTGGTAGTGGATAGTCTGACAATGGTCGCAGACATACCGCAGGCGGCTGTCGCCTTCGGGGATCCGCTGGGTGACCGGTTGGCCGCACGCGCTGCAGAATTTCATGCTTACATTCATTCCAATGGGGTCGGACTATCTTGGCGCGCCCGGCCCGCCCACCGCAAGCGGCCTGCGGGCGGGGCTTGGGTGCCTCGCGGCTTTGGTGCATCATGCACGGCAGGCCTTGGACACGAGAGTGCGTAATGCTGGACGAGCTTCTTCGCCGAATGAGCAACCATACCCCCGCGTCACTGGAGACGGACCGCCGTTTCCCCGAAGCGGCGGTGTTGCTGCCCATTACCCGCAGCGAAGAGCCGGAGCTGGTGTTGACCCTGCGCGCCAAGGGCCTGTCGACCCACGGCGGCGAAGTCGCCTTCCCCGGTGGCCGACGCGATCCGGAAGACCCCGACCTGGTGTTTACCGCCCTGCGCGAGGCCGAGGAAGAAATCGGCCTGCCGCCCGGGCTGGTCGAGGTGATCGGGCCGCTCAGCCCGGTGATCTCGCTGCACGGCCTGAAGGTGACACCGTTCGTCGGTTTGATCCCCGACTATGTCGAGTACCGCGCCAACGACGCGGAAATTGCCGCGGTGTTCACCGTGCCGTTGGAATTCTTCCGCCAGGACCCTCGTGAACATACCCATCGCATCGACTACCAGGGACGCAGTTGGTACGTGCCCAGCTACCGCTACGGCGACTACAAGATCTGGGGGTTGTCGGCGATCATGATCGTCGAACTGGTCAATCTGTTGTTCGATGCCGGCATCAGCCTGCACCAGCCACCCGAGCGTTTCATCAAGAACTGAGCGGGGCACACCCCGCCACCGGCGTTCAACCGTGAGGAGCGATACATGAAATACCGCCTGGGCGACCTGCGGGTCGAGACCCATCCCGAGAGTTGGACCGCGCCCAACGCCACGCTGATCGGCAAGGTGCGCCTGCAGGCTCGCGCCAGCGTCTGGTTCGGCGCGGTGCTGCGTGGCGACAACGAACTGATCGACATCGGCGAGGACAGCAACGTCCAGGACGGCACGGTGATGCACACTGACATGGGTTCGCCGCTTAACATCGGGCGAGGCGTGACCATCGGCCACAACGCCATGCTGCATGGCTGCACGGTCGGCGACTACAGCCTGATCGGCATCAACGCGGTGATTCTCAACGGGGCGCGGATCGGCAAGCATTGCATCATCGGCGCCAACGCGCTGATCCCCGAAGGCAAGGAAATTCCCGACGGTTCGCTGGTGATGGGCTCGCCGGGCAAGGTGGTGCGCGAGCTGACCGAGCAGCAGAAGCGCATGCTTGAGGCCAGCGCCGCGCACTACGTGCACAACGCCCAGCGCTACGCGCGCGAGCTGGTGATCGATGAAGACTGACGAACGGCCCGTGGCCTCGCCCTGCGTCAGCATCTGCGCGCTGGACGAGCAGGATATCTGCACCGGGTGCCAGCGCACGGTGGACGAGATCACCCGCTGGGGGCGGATGGACAACGAACAGCGCCGGGAGGTGCTGAAGAAGTGCCATGAGCGGGCGCTGGCGGCGGGGCTGGTGACTGGCCTGTAATACTGACGCCCGTGGCGTGGGAGCGGGCTTGTCCCGCGATGGGGCCGGCGCTAATCTGTGCGGCTGGCCCACCGAACGCAAAGATCATGTTCTATCTCATCGCCTACATCAGCAGCGTGGTGCTGATCAACTACGCCTTTTCCAGCGCGCCGCACCTGGACGTGATCTGGTCCGCCTGGGGCGGATTGGTGTTCATCCTGCGCGACATGGTGCAGACCCGCTATGGCCACGGCGCGCTGCTGGCCATGCTGGTGGCGCTGGTGCTGTCCTACGCGACGTCGGAGCCGGCCATCGCCCTGGCCAGCGCCACCGCGTTCTTCGTCTCCGAGCTGATCGACTGGCTGGTGTTCAGCGTCACCCGTCGGCCCCTGCGCGACCGCCTGTGGCTGAGTTCGGCGCTGAGCATTCCGGTGGACACCTTCATCTTCTTCGGCATGATCGGCGCGCTGACCCCGGCGGTGATCGGCACCGCGTTGGCCTCGAAGTTCGCCGGGGTCACGGCGGTGTGGTTGATCATGGCCTGGCGGGCACGGCGCGCGGCGCTGGCCGGCTGATCATCGTCGCGGCTATCGCGGGGCAAGCCCGCTCCCACGGAATCTTGTAGAATACCGGTCCATTTTTCAGCGGGCGGCAGCCAGCGTGGCGCGGCCCCGGACGCCTTCGAGGACCTGAAATGACCCGTATCGGAACCCCATTGTCGCCTACCGCGACCCGTGTACTGCTTTGCGGCTGCGGCGAGCTGGGCAAGGAAGTGGTGATCGAGCTGCAGCGCCTGGGTGTCGAGGTGATTGCCGTGGACCGTTACGCCAACGCGCCGGCCATGCAGGTCGCGCACCGCAGCCACGTGATCAACATGCTCGACGGCGTCGCCCTGCGCGCGGTGATCGAGGCCGAGAAGCCGCACTACATCGTGCCCGAGATCGAGGCCATCGCCACCGCCACCTTGGTCGAGTTGGAAAACGAAGGCTTCAACGTGGTGCCCACTGCCCGCGCCACCCAGCTGACCATGAACCGCGAAGGCATCCGCCGCCTGGCAGCCGAAGAGCTCGACCTGCCGACTTCGCCGTATCACTTCGCCGACACCTACGAGGACTACGCCAAGGCCGTGGCCGACCTGGGCTACCCGTGCGTGGTCAAGCCGGTGATGAGCTCCTCGGGCAAGGGCCAGAGCCTGCTGCGCGGCGACGATGACCTGCGCAAGGCCTGGGACTACGCCCAGGAAGGCGGCCGCGCTGGCAAGGGCCGGGTGATCATCGAGGGCTTCATCGACTTCGAGTACGAGATCACCCTGCTGACCGTGCGCCATGTGGGTGGCACCACCTTCCTCGCGCCGGTCGGCCACCGTCAGGAGAAGGGCGATTACCAGGAATCCTGGCAGCCCCAGGCCATGAGCCCGAAGGCGCTGGCCGAGTCGCAGCGAGTGGCCCAGGCGGTCACCGATGCGCTGGGCGGGCGTGGCCTGTTCGGCGTGGAGCTGTTCGTCAAGGGCGATCAGGTGTGGTTCAGCGAGGTCTCGCCGCGTCCCCACGACACCGGTCTTGTGACCTTGATTTCCCAGGACCTGTCGCAGTTCGCCCTGCATGCCCGGGCCATTCTCGGCCTGCCGATCCCGGTGGTGCGTCAGTTCGGCCCGTCGGCTTCGGCGGTGATCCTGCCGGAAGGCCAGTCGCAGCAGACCAGCTTCGCCAACCTCGGCGCCGCCCTGAGCGAGCCGGATACCGCCATTCGCCTGTTCGGCAAGCCGGAGATCAACGGCACCCGCCGCATGGGCGTGTGCCTAGCCCGCGACGAGTCGGTCGAGGCCGCCCGGGCCAAGGCGACCCGTGCTTCGCAGGCGGTCAAGGTCGAGTTCTGATCTGAGATTGCTGGGGGCGCCTTGCGCCCCTTTCCGGCCGGTCCGACGCCTCGGCAAGGCCGCTCCTACAGGGGTTACGCGATCCTTGTAGGAGCGGCCTTGTGCCGCGAAAGGGCTGCAAAGCAGCCCCAAGGGTTCAAAGTGCTGTATCACGGGTTTCTTTGAGGCACAAAACAGCAATCAGACTGATCACCGCCGCGACCGACACATACCCCCCCACCCAGCTCAACCCCCCCATGCTCACCAGCTTCTGGGCAAAGAACGGTGCCGCCGAGGCGCCGACGATGCCGCCCAGGTTGTAGGCCGCCGAGGCGCCGGTGTAGCGCACATGGGTCGGGAACAGCTCGGGCAGCAGCGCGCCCATCGGTGCGAAGGTCACCCCCATCAGGAACAGCTCGATGGCCAGGAACAGCGCCACGCCCGTGGTCGAACCTGAGGTCAGCAGCGGTTCCATGGTGAAGCCCGAGGCGATCGCCAGCAGGCCGCCGACCACCAGCACCGGCTTGCGCCCGTAACGGTCACTGAGCCAGGCCGACAGCGGCGTGGCCAGGGCCATGAATATCACGGCGAAGCACAGCAGGCCGAGGAAGGTCTCGCGGCTGTAGCCGAGGGTGGTCACGCCGTAGCTGAGCGAGAACACCGTGGAGATGTAGAACAGCGCGTAGCACACCACCATGGCCGCGGCGCCCAGCAGGGTCGGCAGCCAGTAGCGGGCGAACAGGTCGACCACCGGCATCTTCACCCGCTCGTGACGGGCGACCGCCTTGGCGAACACCGGGCTTTCTTCCAGTTTCAGGCGCACGTACAGGCCGACCAGCACCAGCGCCGCGCTGAGCAGGAACGGAATGCGCCAGCCCCATTCGCGGAACTGCTCGTCGCTGAGCAGCAGGGCCAGGGTGAGGAACAAACCGTTGGCGGCGAGAAAGCCGATCGACGGGCCCAACTGCGGGAACATGCCGAACCAGGCGCGCTTGCCCTGGGGGGCGTTCTCGGTGGCCAGCAGTGCCGCGCCGCCCCATTCGCCGCCCAGCCCCAGGCCCTGGCCGAAGCGCAGCAGGCAGAGAATGATCGGGGCCCAGACACCGATGCTGTCATAGCCGGGCAGCACACCGATCAGCGTGGTGGACACGCCCATCAGCAGCAGCGAGGCGACCAGCGTCGACTTGCGCCCGATGCGGTCGCCGAAGTGGCCGAACAGCGCCGAGCCCAGCGGGCGGGCAAGGAAGGCGATACCGAAGGTGAGGAAGGCCGCGAGCATCTGCGCGGTGCCGGAGCCGGACGGGAAGAACACCGGCCCGATCACCAGCGCGGCGGCGGTGGCGTAGACGTAGAAATCGTAGAACTCGATGGCGGTGCCGATGAAGCTGGCGGTGGCCACCCGGGCCGGCGAATTGACCGGTGTTGCCGAGGCAGGTTCGGCGTAGGTGCTGCTGGTAGTCATGCGAAGGTCCCTGACAGTCATGCTCCATGGGGCACGGCCCATGTGACGGGCACACGGGAGCCGGAGCGTATTGTTGTTGGTCGCGCGACTGACGATAGCCCAGGGGATAGGCGGTGAGCGGTTGCTGTTCGGGGTGCTGAAGCAGGACCGCGGGGCGTGTCAGTGGTGCGGACTGGCCGTCGGGCGCCTGGTGCGGGTAGCGGGCGGGACGGCAGGGCTGGGTAAGCGTGTTTCGAGTATAGCTATCGAGTCAGTGTCCAGACCAGTACCTTGCTTGCGCAATTATCCTCGGTTTCGAGGATTTCCAGCCGATATCTGCCAATTTTCAGGCAGACCGCGCTTGCCGGGATACTTTCCAGCGCCTCGGTGACCAGGCCGTTGAGGGTTTTCGGCCCGCCGTCGCAGGGCAGGTGCCAGCCAAGGGTGCGGTTGATCTCGCGCAGCGAGGCGGTCCCTTCGATGACGAAGCGGCCGTCGGGTTGGGGATGGACGTGGGGGTTGTCCAGGCTCTGCTCGTCCTCGAACTCGCCGACGATCTCCTCGAGGATGTCCTCCAGGGTAACGATGCCCAGCACCTCCCCGTATTCGTCCACCACCACGCCCATGCGCCGCTGCTGCTTGTGGAAGTTCAGCAACTGCATCTGCAACGGCGTGCTTTCGGGGACGAAGTAGGGTTCGTAGCAGGCCGCCTGGAGTTTCTCCGGGGTCAGTTCGGCCCGTGGCAGCAGGTGGCTGATCAGCTTGGTGTTGAGTACCGCTTCGACCTGGTTGATGTCGTTGTGGTAGACCGGCAGGCGGGTGTGACGGCTGACAATCAACTGCTCGATGATGCGCTCGATGGGATCGTCGAGGTTGATGCCGTCGACTTCGTTGCGTGGCACCAGAATGTCGTTGACGGTGATCTTGTCCAGCGCCTGCAGGCCTTCCAGCAGGCCGTTGCGGGCGTTGTCGACCGGGCCGTCCTCGTCGAAGTCGTCGTCTGCCTGCGGGTGCAGGGCCACAGCGGTGGGCTGCACGCGGAACGGGCGCAGGATCAGCCTGGCGCAGCCATCGAGCAGGCATCCCAGCGGCTGCAGCAGCGCCAGTGGCCACTTCAGCAGGTTGCCGCCCAGGCTCAGGAAGGCTTGCGGGTCGCGGCGGGCCAGGCGGCGCGGCAGGAAGTCGGCGAGCACCAGCAGGGTGAAGGTGGCCCCGAGGCCGGCCAGCCAGAAACCGTGCTCACCGTCGTAGCGCTGGCCGATCAGGCAGGCCAGGCCCAGCACCAGCAGCTTGCCGAGGCTGGCGCCGAGCACCAGACCCTGGGCGGGGAAGGTGGAGTCGCCCTGGCCAGCGGCTTGCTGGCGGGCGCTGTCGACCGCGGTGAACAGCGCCGACCACAGCAGCGCCAGTGCGATGATGCCGAGCAGCGGGGCGTACGGCAAGGTGTCCATGGGCGGCCGTCAGATATGCAGGATGAATTCGCGGACCAGCTTGCTGCCGAAATAGGCCAGCATCAGCAGGCAGAAGCCGGCCAGGGTCCAGCGGATCGCCTTGTGGCCGCGCCAGCCAAGGCGTGTGCGGCCCCACAGCAGCACGCTGAACACGACCCAGGCCACGCAGGCCAGCAGGGTCTTGTGCACCAGGTGCTGGGCGAACAGGTTATCGAGGAACAGCCAGCCGGAGATCAGCGACAGCGACAGCAGCACCCAGCCGGCCCAGAGGAAGCCGAACAGCAGGCTTTCCATGGTCTGCAGCGGCGGGAAGTTGCGGATCAGCCCGGACGGATGCTTGTGCTTGAGCTGGTGGTCCTGCAACAAAAGCAGCAGGGCCTGGAACACGGCGATGGTGAACAGGCCGTAGGCCAGGATCGACAGCAGGATATGCGCGAGGATGCCGGGCTCTTCGTTGATCAGCGGCACCGTGCCGGGCGGGGCGAACTGGGCCAGCAGCGCGGTCACCGCGCCGAGCGGGAACAGCAGTACCAGCAGGTTCTCCACCGGGATGCTCAGGCAGGCGAGCAAAGTCAGGCCGATCACCGCCACGGCGATCAGGCTGGCGGCGCTGAAGAAGTCCAGGCTCAGGCCCAGGGGCGTGATCAGCTGGAAGAACAGGGCGCCGCCCTGGGCGACCACCGCCAGGGTGCCGAGCAGGCCCAGCAGCCGTTTGTCGGCGCGGGCGCCACGGGCCAGTCCGGTGGCCTGGTAGACGGTCGCGGCCAGATAAAGGAAGGCGGCGAGCAGATTGGGGATGAGGCTGGGTGAAGAGAACATAAGTCCTGGCAGGCAAGCCCTAAAGGGACGGAGTTTGGCATAGATCGCGGTGGGCAAGGAAGACTGCGTGTCAATCGCGGGGCAAGCCGGTGGTCCCGAGCGAGGTGTGCGTAGGAAGCAGTCTCCGCTATAATCGCCGCCTTGCTCTGCCCGGCGCGTGTACATGTTCACCTGGGCATCTGAAAAACCTCGGCTCCACTGGGCCTGAAAGGATCACCATGTTCGAAAACCTGACCGACCGCCTGTCACAGACGCTGCGCCATGTCACCGGCAAGGCCAAGCTGACCGAAGACAACATCAAGGACACGCTGCGCGAAGTGCGCATGGCCCTGCTCGAGGCCGACGTCGCCCTGCCGGTGGTCAAGGATTTCGTCAACAGTGTCAAGGAGCGCGCGGTCGGCACCGAAGTGTCGCGCAGCCTGACCCCGGGCCAGGCCTTCGTGAAGATCGTCCAGGCCGAGCTGGAAAGCCTGATGGGCGCGGCCAACGAAGAGCTGACCCTCAACGCCGCGCCACCCGCCGTGGTGCTGATGGCCGGTCTGCAAGGCGCCGGTAAGACCACCACCGCCGGCAAGCTGGCGCGTCACCTGAAAGAGCGCAAGAAGAAGAGCGTGATGGTGGTGTCGGCCGACGTCTACCGTCCGGCGGCGATCAAGCAGCTCGAAACCCTCGCCAACGACATCGGCGTGACCTTCTTCCCGTCGGATATCAGCCAGAAACCGGTGGCCATCGCCGAGGCGGCGATCCGCGAAGCCAAGCTCAAGTTCATCGACGTGGTGATCGTCGACACTGCCGGCCGCCTGCATGTCGACGCCGACATGATGGACGAGATCAAGGCGCTGCATGCCGCGGTCAAGCCGATCGAGACCCTGTTCGTGGTCGACGCCATGACCGGCCAGGACGCGGCCAACACCGCCAAGGCCTTCGGCGACGCCCTGCCGCTGACCGGCGTGGTGCTGACCAAGGTCGACGGCGACGCCCGTGGCGGTGCCGCGCTGTCGGTGCGCGCCATCACCGGCAAGCCGATCAAGTTCATCGGCATGGGCGAGAAGACCGAGGCCCTCGAGCCGTTCCACCCGGATCGTATCGCCTCGCGCATTCTCGGCATGGGCGACGTGCTCAGCCTGATCGAGCAGGCCGAGCAGAACATCGACAAGGCCAAGGCCGACAAGCTGGCCAAGAAGCTGAAGAAGGGCAAAGGCTTCGACCTCGAGGACTTCCGCGACCAGCTGCAACAGATGAAGAACATGGGCGGCCTGGGCGGCCTGATGGACAAGCTGCCGAGCATCGGTGGCGTGAACCTGTCGCAGATGGGCAATGCCCAGGGCGCGGCCGAGAAGCAGTTCAAGCAGATGGAAGCGATCATCAACTCCATGACGCCGGCCGAGCGTCGCGACCCCGACCTGATCAGCGGTTCGCGCAAGCGCCGCATTGCCCTGGGTTCCGGCACCCAGGTGCAGGACATCGGCCGCTTGATCAAGCAGCACAAGCAGATGCAGAAGATGATGAAGAAATTCTCCGCCAAGGGCGGCATGGCCAAGATGATGCGTGGCCTTGGCGGGATGCTGCCGGGTGGCGGCATGCCGAAACTGTAAAAGAATCCGGTGGGCTTCCTTATATGAGGAAGCCCGCCAGACCCCCGCTACGGCGGGATCATGGCCGCCGCGAGGTGGCCCAAACCGGCAGGACTGAGCGGCAGGCCCCGGCCTTGCCGAAAAAGGCATTTGCAAATGTCCGTGTATTCCCCGAGAATATGCGGCCTTTTGGGCACCCGTGTGCCCATTGGGCATTCAGTTTTGCAGCACCGACTATAGGAACGATGTTCACATGGTAACCATTCGTCTGGCCCGTGGCGGCTCGAAAAAGCGCCCATTCTACCACCTGACCGTGACCAACTCGCGTAACGCCCGTGACGGCCGTTTCGTTGAGCGCGTTGGCTTCTTCAACCCGATCGCATCGGGCGCCGAAGTCAAGCTGTCGGTCAACCAAGAGCGCGTCACCTACTGGCTGAGCCAGGGCGCACAGCCGTCTGAGCGCGTTGCTCAGCTGCTGAAGGAAGCTGCCAAGGCTGCAGCCTGAGCAGTATGAACGCGACGCCAGAAAAGGCTGACGACCTCATCGTCGTTGGCAAGATTTTTTCGGTTCACGGCGTTCGCGGCGAGGTGAAGGTGTATTCCTTTACCGATCCGATTGAAAACCTGTTGGATTATCCGCGCTGGACGCTCAAGCACGAAGGCAAGGTAAAACAGGTCGAGCTGGTCAGCGGTCGTGGCTCCCAAAAGGGCCTGGTCGTGAAACTCAAAGGCCTCGATGATCGTGATGAAGCCCGTCTTCTGAGCGGTTACGAAATCTGCATCCCGCGGAGCCTTTTGCCCAACCTGGCAGCCGACGAGTACTACTGGTACCAGTTGGTAGGCCTGAAGGTCATCAATCAGGACGAACAACTGTTCGGCAAGATCGATCACCTGTTGGAGACCGGCGCGAACGATGTAATGGTGGTCAAGCCCTGCGCAGGCAGCCTGGATGATCGCGAGCGTCTGTTGCCCTATACCGGGCAATGCGTGCTGGCAATCGACCTGGAAGCAGGCGTGATGCGGGTTGAGTGGGACGCGGACTTCTAGACGATGGGTAACCTTCGCGTAGACGTCATCACGTTGTTCCCCGAGATGTTCTCGGCCATCACGGAGTATGGCATTACCAGCCGCGCGGTGAAACAGGGGTTGCTTCAGGTGACTTGCTGGAACCCGCGGGACTACACCACAGATCGCCACCATACCGTGGATGATCGGCCGTTTGGCGGTGGTCCGGGCATGGTGATGAAGATCAAGCCTCTGGAAGACGCCCTGGTAAGCGCCAGGCAGGCGACCGGAGCATCGGCAAAGGTGATCTACCTTTCGCCACAAGGCCGCAAGCTGACCCAGCAGGCGGTCAAAGGCCTGGCCGAACAGGAATCGTTGATCCTGATCGCCGGTCGTTATGAAGGCATCGACGAGCGCTTTATCGAGGCTCATGTCGATGAGGAGTGGTCGATTGGCGACTATGTGCTTTCCGGTGGCGAGCTGCCGGCCATGGTACTGATCGATGCGGTTACACGGCTGCTGCCCGGAGCTTTAGGGCATGTGGACTCGGCGGAGGAAGACTCTTTCACCGACGGTCTGCTGGATTGCCCGCACTACACCCGACCTGAGGTGTATGCGGATCAGCGTGTTCCCGACGTGTTGCTAAGTGGCAACCATGCACATATCCGGCGTTGGCGGATGAAGCAGTCCCTTGGTAGGACCTTCGAACGACGCGCCGATCTTCTGGAAAGTCGCTCGCTTTCTGGAGAAGAGAAGAAGCTGCTCGAGGAATACATCCGCGAGCGGGACGATAGTTAAACGTATCGATGGTGGATCAAGTATCCATCTTAGGAGCACAGCATGACCAACAAGATCATCCAGCAGCTCGAAGCCGAGCAGATGAGCAAAGAGATCCCGACCTTCGCACCAGGCGACACCGTTGTCGTCCAGGTTAAAGTGAAGGAAGGCGACCGCTCGCGTCTGCAGGCGTTCGAAGGCGTCGTTATCGCCAAGCGTAACCGCGGTCTGAACAGCGCCTTCACCGTGCGCAAGATCTCCAGCGGCGTTGGCGTAGAGCGTACCTTCCAGACCTACAGCCCGCAGATCGACAGCCTGGCCGTGAAACGTCGTGGTGACGTGCGTAAAGCCAAGCTGTACTACCTGCGCGACCTGTCCGGCAAAGCCGCTCGCATCAAGGAAAAACTGTCCTGAGTACAGTTTGCCTGGCGGCCTAGGCCGCCTTGCGAGAAAAAAGCAGCCTTCGGGCTGCTTTTTTGCTTTCTGAAACCCGCCCTTGCGATGTGACCCGAAAATGACCACCCGAGACCAGGAAATCCAGCGCCGCACCGAGCTGTCGGTGACCCGCGTGACCAAGGCGGTGTTCCCCAACACTACCAACCACCACAACACCTTGTTCGGCGGCACCGCCCTGGCGTGGATGGACGAAGTGTCGTTCATCGCCGCCACCCGATTCTGCCGGTTGCCGCTGGTGACCGTGTCCACCGACCGCATCGACTTCAAGCACCCGATCCCGGCCGGTTCGATCGTCGAGCTGGTGGGCACGGTGATCAAGGTCGGCAACACCAGCCTGCAGGTGCAGGTGGATGTGTTCGTCGAGAACATGTACCTCGATGGCCGCGAGCGGGCGATCCATGGCGTGTTCAGCTTCGTCGCCATCGACGAGGACAAGCGCCCGGTGCCGGTGCTGCCGTTGGCCTGATTGCCCTCGCGTTGGTTTGACGCGTTCCTGTAGGAGCGGCTTCAGCCGCGATCACCCGCAACGCGGGTGCCAGGCATTCATCGCGGCTAAAGCCGCTTCTGCAGGTCAATGCGCCACAGGCTGCTCGGTCAGCTCCGGCTCCACCAGCGCCACCAGTGTCCATCCAGGCTGCGGCTTGAGCGGATTGTCCGGGCTGGCCACATGCACCCAGCCTTGCCCGTCCCGGGCGAACAGCAGCGTGGCCCGCGGGCCATGCAGTTGCTGGTACTCTTCCCAGCCGAAGGCCTCGGTCAGCGTGGTGCTGTACAGCTCGGCACCCTGGTGCAGCAGTTTAGCCAGTTGCCCATAGGTCATCGGGCTCGACCCGAGCAATTGCCCGCGATGCTCCTCGCTGGCCCGGTGCTTGTCGCTGCGCTGTTTTTCCAGGCCGCTGGCCAGTACGAACAGCCGGGCCTGGCCGAAGTCATGGCGAAAGCGCGCGCAGGCCAGGGCATTGAGTTCGCCCGCCGGTGACAGCCCCAGCAGATGGCCCAGGCCGACCAGGTCAAGGTGGGCGTCGGCGTGCTGCGAGGCGGGGTTGCCGAAGTAGGTCGGCAGGTTGTCCATGCGCGCGGCGCGGATGTTCTCCCAGCTCGAGTCGGTCAGCAGCACCCGACAGCCCAGTTGCTGCAGGGCCTTGGCGATGACCCTCGCCGGTGGGTTGGCGCCGACCACGAGGAACCCGCTCGGCGCGGGTTCAGCCACCTTCAGCAGGCGCGCCAGGGGCCTGGCGGTGGCGCTTTGCAGCACCACGGTGCCGATGATCACGGCGAAGGTTAGCGGCACCAGCAGCAGCGCGCCGTCGTGCCCGGCCTGGTCCAGGCGAATGGCGAAGATCGCCGACACGGCCGCGGCTACAATGCCCCGTGGCGCGATCCAGGCCAGCAACGCCCGTTCCCGCCAGCTCAGCGGCGAGCCCAGGGTCGACAGCAGGACGTTCAGCGGCCGTGCCAGCAACTGGATCACCAGCAGCAGCGCCAGTACTGCCGGCCCCAGGGCCAGCAGCGCGTGCAGGTCGAGCCGCGCGGCCAGGAGGATGAACAGCCCGGAGATCAGCAGCACGCTGAGGTTCTCCTTGAAATGCAGGATCTGCCGCACGTCCACGCCGGGCATGTTGGCCAGCCACATGCCCATGACCGTGACCGCCAGCAGGCCCGATTCGTGGACGATCTGGTTGGCGGCGATGAAGATGCCCAGCACCGCCGCCAGCGAGGCCAGGTTGTGCAGGTATTCCGGCAGCCACTGCTCGCGCATGACCTGCCCGAGCAGCCAGCCACCGGCAACGCCCAGCGCGCTGCCGCAGAAGATCACCCCGGCAAAGGTCGCCAGGCTGTGGCTCAGGCCCTCGCCAGCGGCGCTGGCGATGATGAAGCTGTACACCACCACCGCCAGCAGCGCGCCGATCGGGTCGATGACGATGCCTTCCCAGCGCAGGATGTTGGCGATCGCCGCCTTTGGCCGCACTACCCGCAGCATGGGCACGATCACCGTGGGGCCGGTGACCAGGGTCAGGGTGCCGAACAGGATCGCCAGCGGCCAGTCGAAACCCAGCAGCCAGTGGGTGGCCAGGGCGATCACCAGCCAGGTGCTCAGCGCGCCGACGGTGACCAGGCGATGCACCACACTGCCGATCTCGCGCCATTGCGACAGGTGCAGGGTCAGGCTGCCCTCGAACAGGATCAGCGCCACCGCCAGCGACACCAGCGGCATCAGCAGCGGGCCGAACAGCGCCTGCGGCTGCAGCCAGCCCAGCACGGGCCCTGCGAGGATGCCGCACAGCAGCAGGAAGAGGATCGCCGGCAGCTTCAGGCGCCAGGCCAGCCATTGGCAGAGCAGGGCGGCGGCACCGATGCCACCGACACTCAAAAGAATCTGCTGTTCGTTCACGCGGGCTCCCTCTGCATGCCGTGTTATGAAAGACTAAGCGTCATTTCGTCGTTTGCCACCGAGTCTTCATGCCTGCACTGGACCACCCCCTGATCGACCAGTTCCTCGATGCCCTCTGGCTGGAGAAGGGGCTGTCCGACAACACCCGCGCTTCGTACCGCAGCGACCTGGCGCTGTTCAATGGCTGGCTGCAGGAGCATGGCGTGGCACTGCCCGATGCCGGGCGCGAGCTGATCCTCGACCACCTGGCCTGGCGTTTCGACCAGGGCTACAAGCCGCGTTCGACCGCGCGTTTTCTTTCCGGGGTACGTGGGTTCTTCCGTTACCTGCTGCGCGAGCGGCTGGTCGCGGTCGATCCGACGCTGCAGGTGGACATGCCGCAACTGGGCCGGCCCCTGCCCAAGTCGCTGTCGGAGGCCGATGTCGAGGCCCTGCTGCAGGCGCCGGACCTCGGCGAGGCCATCGGCCAGCGCGACCGCGCCATGCTCGAGGTGCTCTATGCCTGTGGCCTGCGGGTGACCGAGCTGGTCAGCCTGACCCTGGACCAGGTCAACCTGCGCCAGGGCGTGCTGCGGGTGATGGGCAAGGGCAGCAAGGAACGCCTGGTGCCGATGGGCGAGGAGGCGGTGGTGTGGATCGAGCGCTACCTGCGCGATGGCCGCGCCGAGCTGCTGGGCGGGCGCCCCAGCGACGTGCTGTTCCCCAGCCAGCGCGGCGAGCAGATGACCCGCCAGACCTTCTGGCACCGCATCAAGCACCAGGCGCGGGTGGCCGGCATCGACAAGCCGCTGTCGCCACACACGCTGCGCCACGCCTTTGCCACGCACCTGCTCAACCATGGCGCCGACCTGCGCGTGGTGCAGATGCTGCTGGGCCACAGCGACCTGTCCACCACGCAGATCTACACCCATGTGGCCAAGGCGCGGCTGCAGCAGTTGCACGCCGAACACCATCCACGTGGATGAATGCTTTTCATGTTCCGCCGACCGGTGCCTGAGTACCCCTACTGCGCCAGTTTGTTGTGGTAGGCTTGGACGGTTTGTTGCAAGGGCCGAATGTTCGCCACCCGCCAGGGTCAAGCAACGCCCCCACGGCCCCGTCCGCCTTCAGGAGTACCCCATGCGCGTGACCCAGATTTTCGCCGCCGCCGCCCTGGCGTTGGCCAGTACCTTTGCCGTCGCCGCGGCCACCGATGCCAACGCCGGTGCCGAGCAGGCGATCCGCAAGTCCTTGCAGAACCTCGAGCTGGAAGTGCCGGTCGAGAGCGTCAGCAGCAGCCCGCTCAATGGCCTGTACGAAGTCAAGCTGCAGGGCGGTCGCGTGCTGTACGCCAGTGCCGACGGACAGTTCGTCATGCAGGGCTACCTGTTCCAGATCCAGGACGGCAAGCCGGTCAACCTCACCGAGAAGACCGAGCGCCAGGGCATTGCCAAGCTAATCAACGGCATTCCGGTCGGCGAGATGGTGGTCTACCCGGCCAAGGGTGAAACCAAGTCGCACATCACCGTGTTCACCGACACCACTTGCCCGTATTGCCACAAGCTGCACGCCGAAGTGCCGGAGCTCAACCGCCGTGGTATCGAAGTGCGCTATGTCGCCTTCCCGCGTCAGGGCCTGGGTTCGCCGGGTGACGAGCAGCTGCAGGCGGTATGGTGCTCCAGCGATCGCCGCGCGGCGCTGGACAAGATGGTCGACGGCAAGGAGATCAAGGCCGCCAAGTGCGCCAACCCGGTCAGCAAGCAGTTCCAGCTGGGCCAATCGATTGGTGTAAATGGCACGCCGGCGATCGTTCTACAGAATGGCCAGGTGATTCCGGGTTACCAGCCGGCGCCGCAAGTGGCCAAGCTGGCCCTGGCCGAGAGCAAGTAATCAATTCAGACGCCGTCGTCATGGGGTGACGGCATGTTTCACGGTCGGCGCAGGTGCCGGCCGTTCTATGGGGAGTTCACAGTGAAACCGGTCAAAGTAGGCATCTGTGGGTTGGGGACCGTCGGTGGCGGAACCTTCAATGTACTTCAGCGCAACGCCGAGGAGATCGCCCGCCGTGCCGGGCGCGGTATTGAAGTGGCACAGATTGCCATGCGCTCGCAGAACCCGAACTGCCAGATTACCGGTACCCCCATTACCGCTGATGTGTTCGAAGTTGCGAGCAACCCTGAGATCGATATCGTCATCGAGCTGATCGGCGGCTACACCATCGCCCGCGACCTGGTGCTCAAGGCCATCGAAAACGGCAAGCACGTGGTCACCGCCAACAAGGCGCTGATCGCCGTGCACGGCAACGAGATCTTCGCCAAGGCCCGCGAGAAGGGCGTCATCGTCGCCTTCGAAGCCGCCGTGGCCGGCGGCATCCCGGTGATCAAGGCGATCCGCGAGGGCCTGTCGGCCAACCGCATCAACTGGCTGGCCGGGATCATCAACGGCACCGGCAACTTCATCCTCACCGAGATGCGCGACAAGGGCCGCGCCTTCCCCGACGTGCTGGCCGAGGCCCAGGCGCTGGGTTATGCCGAGGCCGACCCGACCTTCGACGTCGAAGGCATCGACGCCGCGCACAAGCTGACCATCCTGGCGTCCATCGCCTTCGGCATCCCGCTGCAGTTCGACAAGGCCTACACCGAGGGCATCACCCAGCTGACCACCGCCGACGTCAACTACGCCGAGGCCCTGGGCTACCGTATCAAGCACCTGGGCGTGGCCCGTCGCACCGCCGACGGCATCGAGCTGCGGGTGCACCCGACGCTGATCCCCAACGATCGCCTGATCGCCAACGTCAACGGCGTGATGAACGCGGTGATGGTCAACGGCGACGCCGCCGGTTCCACCCTGTACTACGGTGCCGGTGCTGGCATGGAGCCGACCGCGTCGTCGGTGGTTGCCGACCTGGTCGACGTGGTTCGCGCCATGACTTCCGACCCGGAGAACCGCGTGCCGCACCTGGCCTTCCAGCCGGACGCGCTGTCGGCCCACCCGATCCTGCCGATCGAAGCCTGCGAAAGTGCCTACTACCTGCGCATCCAGGCCAAGGACCACCCGGGCGTGCTGGCCCAGGTCGCCAGCATCCTCTCGGAGCGCGGCATCAACATCGAGTCGATCATGCAGAAGGAAGCTGAGGAACAGGATGGCCTGGTACCGATGATCCTGCTGACCCACCGTGTGGTCGAGCAGCGCATCGACGACGCCATCGTCGCCCTGGAAGCGCTCCAGGACGTGATCGGCAAGGTCGTGCGCATCCGCGTCGAACAGCTCAATTAATTCCGGCGGCGGGCCGCGGCGGCGGCCCGCGCCCAGCATCGAAGGTTTGCACCCATGCGCTATATCAGTACCCGCGGCCAGGCTCCGGCCCTGAACTTCGAAGACGTCCTGCTGGCGGGCCTCGCCAGCGACGGCGGCCTGTACGTGCCCGAGAACCTGCCGCGCTTCACCCAGGAAGAAATCGCCTCCTGGGCGGGCCTGCCGTACCACGAACTGGCTTTCCGGGTGATGCGCCCGTTCGTCGACGGCAGCATTGCCGACGCCGACTTCAAGAAGATCCTCGAAGAGACCTACGGCAACTTCGCTCACGCCGCGGTCGCGCCGCTGCGCCAGCTCAACGGCAACGAGTGGGTGATGGAGCTGTTCCACGGCCCGACCCTGGCCTTCAAGGACTTCGCCCTGCAGCTGCTTGGCCGTCTGCTCGACCATGTGCTGGTCAAGCGCGGCGAGCGTGTGGTGATCGTCGGCGCCACCAGCGGTGACACAGGTTCCGCCGCCATCGAAGGCTGCCGCCGTTGCGACAACGTCGACATCTTCATCCTGCACCCGCACCAGCGCGTGTCGGAAGTGCAACGCCGGCAGATGACCACCATCCTCGGCGACAACATCCACAACATCGCCATCGAAGGCAACTTCGACGACTGCCAGGAAATGGTCAAGGCCAGCTTCGCCGACCAGTCGTTCCTCAAGGGCACCCGCCTGGTGGCGGTGAACTCGATCAACTGGGCGCGGATCATGGCCCAGATCGTCTACTACTTCCACGCAGCCCTGCAGCTCGGTGGCCCGGCACGTTCGGTGGCGTTCTCGGTGCCGACCGGCAACTTCGGCGACATCTTCGCCGGCTACCTGGCGCGCAACATGGGCCTGCCGATCAGCCAGTTGGTAGTGGCGACCAACCGCAACGACATCCTGCACCGCTTCATGAGCGGCAACCAGTACGTCAAGGATTCCCTGCACCCGACCCTGTCGCCGTCGATGGACATCATGGTCTCGTCCAACTTCGAGCGCCTGCTGTTCGACCTGCACGGTCGCAATGGCGCCGCGGTTGCCCAGCTGATGGACACCTTCAAGCAAGGCGGCGGCTTCAGCGTCGAGCAGGATCGCTGGACCGAGGCGCGCAAGCTGTTCGACTCGCTGGCGGTCACTGACGAGCAGACCTGCGAGACCATCGCCGAGGTGTTCAAGGCCACCGGTGAAGTCCTCGATCCGCACACCGCGATCGGCGTCAAGGCCGCCCGCGAGTGCCGCCGCAGCCTGGACACGCCGATGGTGGTGCTGGGCACCGCGCACCCGGTCAAGTTCCCCGAGGCGGTGGAGAAGGCCGGTGTCGACAAGGCCCTGGAGTTGCCGGCGCACCTGAGCGATCTGTTCAGCCGCGAGGAGCGCTGCACGGTGTTGGCCAACGACCTGAAGACCGTCCAGGCCTTTGTCAGCCAGCATGGCAACCGCGGCAAGCCGCTGTAAGGCCAGATCCGCACGAGAAAGCCCGTCCTTGACGGGCTTTTTTGTGTCTGTCACGCACAGGCTTGAGATTTCAGATTTTTCCCATGTAGTCAGATGCATCCCCCTACTAAAGTGGTTGCTCCAACCTATAAGGCTCACTGCTCCAAGGGGGGCACATGCGTCAGCTCAATGTCCTTATCCACCAGGCCCGGCCCTACTATCAGATGGTGTTGCACCAGGCCTTCAATGCCCAGGGCGTGTACAACGTCCGGCTTACCGATGACGTGGCGGCCGCGACAGCGTTGCAGCGGCCGGTGGATGTGCTGGTGCTCGATCAGGGCATGCCCAGGCGTCATGCCCGGCGCCTGTTCAAGTACCTGGTGCAGGCCTCCTGTGCGGGAGGGCTGCTGTTTGTCGGGTGTGCCGGCGCAGGGGATATCGACCTGGCGCTCGAGGCGCGCCAGCATGGCTTGAACGTGCTGGCGGAGTTGTCCTGGCCGATGTCGATGGTGGGGTTGGAGCAGGCCTTGGAGCGCCTCTAGCCGGCCGCAGGCTGAGGGCATCCGCTACAGGCCGCATGCACCCTGTGTGATCGCGCCCTGCAACATCAACGACAGATGCACGGAACCTTTGCCTGACAGGCCCATCAGAATCAGCAAGGGCCGTCTGATGGTGCTTTGCTCCGGTACCGTCCAGGCTGTCACTGGAAGTCCCACGGGCTTTCGCTTGACCCCGGTCGTCCTCCCCAGCGGCCGGGGTTTCTTTTTGCCTTGAACCTGGGTTTGCCTGGGCGCGTCAGCGCATCGGCGGTTCGCCTTGCTCGAAGAAGTGTCGGGCCTGCTCCAGGTAGTCCTCCTGCAGCCCAGGGTCCAGCCAGTGGGCGTAGAGTTCGGGCAAGGTATCGCGACGCAGGGTCGGCAGGAGCTGGTCGATATGGGTGATCGCCTCGCGCCCCAGAGGCGTGTCCGAGCAGCCTATGTGCAGGAACTGGTAACGGTTCACGCCAAGGATGGGGTGGAAACTGTAGTCGTCCAGCGAGCCATTCTGCTGCTGGATCAGGTAACGCATCTCCGGCCAGTAGCCGAGCACCAGTTGCAGGCGCCCCAATTGCTGCATCTGCAGCAGGCTGGCCGTGGCATCGTTGCCGTAGTGACGGCTGAAGGCGCTATCGGGCAGTTGCCGCAGGACCTCGTCGACCTGCGCGCTGTAGCTGCGTTCGGCGACGATCCCCAGCTTGAGGCGGGTTTCGGCGAGCAAGCGCTGCAGGTCGACCTGCTGGCCTTGCAGATAAGGGGCCAGTAGCGCCTGGTCTTGCTTGCGCACGATCAGACCACTGCTCAGCACGCCCAGCGATGGCTGGGAGAAGTGCACGTACCTGGCGCGCTCGGGCGTCCACAGCAGGGTCGGGTCGCAGGTGAAGCTGGGCTCCTGGAGCATCTGCAGGCCCCGGGCCCGATTGACCCGGACGATGTTGTGGTCGTACTCGGGCATCCGGGCGATCAGCATCGGCAGCAGCTGATCAATCACCCCCTGGCCCTTGGCCGGCCCTTCGAAGATGGTGAACGGCGGCAGGTCGCGCACCAGCCATAGCAGGCGTTCCCTTGCCTCGGCCACCTGCCCCGCGAGTGCGGTCAGCAACAGGCAGAGCACGATGGGCAGATGGCGGATACCCATGGGGCGTGGGTCAGACCGTACCGGCCGCGCGCAGGCGGGCAATGGCGGCTGTGTCGTAGCCCAGGCTGGCCAGTACCGTGGCCGTATGTTCGCCCAAGGCCGGGCCGACCCACTCGGCGGACCCGGGGGTGTCGGACAGCTTGGGCACGATGCCCGGCATCTTGAAGGGCTTGCCGTCTGGCAGTTGTGCCTGGAGGAACATCTCCCGGGCGAGGAATTGCGGATCGCCCAGCATGTCCTCGGCGGAGTAGATGCGGCTGGCCGGCACCTCGGCATCGTTCAACGTCTGCATCACCTCGGTCAGCGGCAGGGCGTTGACCCAGCGGTCGATGACTCCGTACAGCTCATCACGGCGTGCATCACGGCCGTCGTTGGTGGCCAGGGTCTCATCGTTGGCCAGGTCGTCGCGGCCGATGGCCTGCATGAAACGCTTGAAGATCGCGTCGCCGTTGGCGCCGATTTGCACGTGACGGCCATCGGCGCTGGTGTGGATGCAGGAGGGGGTGATGCCCGGCATGATGTTGCCGGTGCGTTCGCGGATGAAACCGAACACGTCGAACTCCGGCACCATGCTCTCCATCATGGCGAAGATCGCCTCGTACAGCGCCACATCCACCACCTGGCCCGCGCCCCCGTTGACCTCTCGATGACGCAGGGCCATCAGCGCGCCGATCACGCCCCACAGGGCGGCAATGGAGTCGCCGATGGAGATCCCGGTACGTACCGGCGGGCGGTCCTCGAAACCGGTGATGTAGCGCAACCCGCCCATGGACTCGCCGACCGCGCCGAAGCCCGGTTGGTCCTTCATCGGCCCGGTCTGGCCAAAGCCCGACAGGCGCACCATGACCAGGCGCGGGTTGAGGGCATGGAGCACGTCCCAGCCCAGCCCCAGCTTCTCCAGCACGCCGGGGCGGAAGTTCTCGATCAGGATATCGGCGTCGGCCAGCAGGCGCTTGAGCACGTCGCGGCCATCCGGGTGCTTGAGGTTGAGGGTCAGCGACTGCTTGTTGCGCGCCTGGACGAACCACCACAGCGAGGTGCCTTCATAGAGCTTGCGCCACTTGCGCAGCGGGTCGCCGCCATCGGGGGATTCGACCTTGATCACCTCGGCGCCGAATTCGGCGCAGATCCGCGAGGCGAACGGGCCGGCGATCAGGGTGCCGAGCTCGATGACTTTCAGGCCGGCGAGGGGTTTGCTGGGCGTAGGCATGGGGCATCCGTGGCGGCTGGGCGTGAGGGCAGGTTGTATCACAGCTCGGCGGTGGCAGGTATATCGGCGTTGTCTGATCCGACGCTGGCGCCCGGGATCAGTTAGACTGTGCGACTTTCTCCCGCAAGAAGCCTTCTGCCCATGGCCCAGCCGTCCACCACCTACAAGTTCGAACTGAATCTGACCGACCTCGACCGCGGCGTGTACGAGAACGTCCGCCAGACCATCGCCCGTCACCCGTCGGAAACCGAGGAGCGCATGGCCGTGCGCCTGCTGGCCTATGCCCTCTGGTACAACGAGCAGCTGTCCTTCGGTCGCGGCCTGTCGGACGTCGATGAGGCGGCCCTGTGGGAAAAGAGCCTGGACGACCGCATCCTGCACTGGATCGAAGTCGGCCAGCCCGACGCCGACCGCCTGACCTGGTGCTCGCGGCGGACCGAGCGCACCAGCCTGTTGGCCTACGGCAGCTTGCGCGTTTGGGAAAACAAGGTGCTCGGCGCAGTCAAGGGCCTGAAGAACCTGAGCATCGCCGCCGTGCCGCAGGACGTGCTGGAGGTCCTTGCCACCGACATGCCGCGCACCATCAAGTGGGATGTGATGATCAGCGAAGGCACGGTGTTCGTCACCGACGACCGTGGCCAGCACGAAGTGCAACTGCAGTGGCTGCTCGGCGAGCGCGGCTGACCTGATTCACAGCGGATTATCGAAGACCCCATGCGTATCGAACCTCGTCCCCTGCCGTCGCCCCTGCCATTGCTGGGCAACCTGCCACCCCTGCTGACCCGTCTGTACGCCGCCCGTGGCGTGCAGTCCGAGGCTGAACTGGACAAGAGCCTGGCACGTCTGCTGCCGTTCCAGCAGCTCAAGGGCATCGATGCGGCGGTGGACCTGCTGGTCGAGGCGCTCGACCAGCGCCAGCGCATTCTCATCGTCGGTGACTTCGACGCCGACGGTGCCACCGCCAGCACTGTTGGCGTGCTTGGCCTGCGCCTGCTGGGCGCGGCGCATGTCGACTACCTGGTGCCCAATCGCTTCGAGTACGGCTATGGCCTGACCCCAGAGATTGTTGAGGTCTCCCTGCAGCGCCAACCGCAGTTGCTGATCACCGTGGACAACGGTATCTCCAGCGTCGACGGCGTGGCAGCGGCCAAGGCTGCGGGGCTCAAGGTGCTGGTCACCGACCACCACCTGCCGGGCGAGCAGTTACCCGCCGCCGATGCCATCGTCAACCCGAACCAGCCGGGGTGCGGGTTCCCGAGCAAGTCCCTGGCTGGCGTGGGGGTGATCTTCTACGTGCTGATGGCCCTGCGCGCGCGCCTGCGCAGCCTGGGGCGCTACGAGACGCAGCCGCAGCCGAACATCGGCGAGCTGCTCGACCTGGTGGCGCTGGGCAGCGTCGCCGACGTGGTGCCGCTGGACGCCAACAACCGCATCCTGGTGCATCAGGGGCTGGAGCGTATCCGTGCTGGTCGTGCCAGACCTGGGCTCAAGGCCATCCTCGAGGTGGCGCGGCGCGATCATCGACGCCTCACCTCCACCGACCTGGGATTCATCCTCGGCCCTCGGCTCAATGCCGCCGGGCGCCTGGACGACATGAGCCTGGGCATCGAATGCCTGCTGTGCGACGACGCGGCGCTGGCGCTGGACATGGCCCAGCAGCTCGACGGCCTGAACCAGGACCGCAAGTCCATCGAGCAGGGCATGCAGCGCGAGGCGCTGGCCCAGCTCAAGGACCTGCCGGTCGAGTCCATGCCCTATGGCCTGTGCCTGTTCGACGCCGACTGGCACCAGGGCGTGATCGGTATCCTCGCCTCGCGGTTGAAGGAGCGTTACCACCGTCCGACCATCGCTTTCGCTGACGCGGGGGATGGGATGCTCAAGGGGTCGGCGCGTTCGGTGCCGGGGTTCCATATCCGTGACGCGCTGGATGCCGTGGCGGCGCGGCACCCGGCCCTGATCAGCAAGTTTGGCGGGCACGCCATGGCGGCCGGGTTGTCGTTGCCGGCCGAGCATTTCCCTGCATTCGCCGAGGCATTCGATGAAGAGGTGCGCCGGCAACTGCGTGAGGAGGACCTGACCGGTCGGCTGTTGTCGGATGGCTCCCTGGCGGTCGAAGAATTTCACCTGGAGCTGGCGCGGGCATTGCGCAATGCCGGGCCCTGGGGGCAGCACTTTCCCGAGCCGTTGTTCCACGGGGTGTTTCAGCTGGTCGAGCAACGCGTCGTGGGGGAGCGCCACCTGAAAGTGGTGCTCAAGAGCGAATGCGGAGCGGTGCGTCTGGACGGTATCGCCTTCGGCATCGATCGCGAGGTCTGGCCGAACCCTACGGTGCGCTGGGTAGAGCTGGCCTACAAGCTGGATGTCAATGAGTTTCGCGGGAACGAGAGCGTGCAGTTGATGATTGCCCACATGGAGGCACGCTGATCCTGGCGTAGTGGGTCGATTGGGACGCACAGGGATTAGCGCATACCGCCCGGCGGGTCTGCCGCCAGGCCCCAGACTCGGTTATACTCGCGGGCTTTTCACCGAATTCGTACGAGAGCTGCCCGCCCATGGAAATCCAACCGATCCTGAACACCATCAAGGACCTCACCGAGCGTTCCCAGTCCATTCGGGGGTATCTTTGACTACGATCACAAACATGATCGTCTGGTCGAAGTAAACCGCGAGCTGGAAGACGCCGCTGTCTGGAACAAACCCGAGTACGCCCAGGCCCTGGGCCGCGAGCGCGCGATGCTGGCGCAGGTGGTCGAGACCCTCGATAAACTGTCCAACGGCCTGACCGACTGCAAGGACCTGCTCGACATGGCCGTCGAGGAGGACGATGAAGGCGCTGTCAGCGATGTCGAGACCGAGCTGCAAGGGCTTGAGGAATCCCTCGCCCAGCTTGAGTTCCGTCGCATGTTCAGCGGCGAGATGGACCCGAACAACGCCTACCTGGACATCCAGGCCGGCTCTGGCGGCACCGAGGCCCAGGACTGGGCCAACATCCTGCTGCGCATGTACCTGCGCTGGGCCGACAAGCGCGGCTTCGACGCCACCATCATCGAGCTGTCCGAAGGCGAAGTCGCCGGCATCAAGGGCGCCACCGTGCACATCAAGGGCGAGTACGCCTTCGGCTGGCTGCGCACCGAGATCGGCGTGCACCGCCTGGTGCGCAAGAGCCCGTTCGACTCCGGCGCCCGTCGCCACACCTCGTTCTCGGCGGTGTTCGTCTCGCCCGAGATCGACGACAAGGTCGAGATCGAGATCAACCCGTCCGACCTGCGCATCGACACCTACCGCTCCTCCGGCGCCGGTGGCCAGCACGTCAACACCACCGACTCGGCGGTGCGTATCACCCACGTGCCGACCAACACCGTGGTGGCCTGCCAGAACGAACGCTCCCAGCACGCCAACAAGGACACCGCCATGAAAATGCTGCGGGCCAAGTTGTACGAGCTGGAGATGCAGAAGCGCAACGCCGCCTCCCAGGCCCTGGAAGACAGCAAGTCGGACATCGGCTGGGGTCACCAGATCCGCTCCTACGTGCTCGACGACTCGCGCATCAAGGACCTGCGGACCGGCGTCGAGCGCAGCGACTGCCAGAAGGTCCTGGACGGCGACCTCGACCAGTACCTGGAAGCGAGCCTCAAGCAGGGGCTGTAAACCGCACACCACCGCCGCGATACGAGGCCCAGGGCCCGTATCGCGTGCCCTGCCCGACAGGGGCAACGAACACCTGATGGAAAGAATGACGACATGAGCGACCTCAAGACCGAAGCGCAAGACCTGCAACAGGAAGAAAACGCCCTGATCGCCCTGCGCAAGGAAAAACTTGCCGCCGAGCGCGCCAAGGGCAATGCCTTCCCCAACGACTTCCGCCGCGACAGCTACTGCAACGACCTGCAGAAGCAGTACGCGGACAAGACCAAGGAAGAGCTGGAAGCAGCGGCCATCCCGGTCAAGGTCGCCGGTCGCATCATGCTCAACCGTGGCTCGTTCATGGTCATCCAGGACATGACCGGCCGCATCCAGGTCTACGTCAACCGCAAGACGCTGCCGGAAGAGACCCTGGCCGCGGTCAAGACCTGGGACCTGGGCGACATCATCAGCGCCGAAGGCACCCTGGCCCGCTCCGGCAAGGGCGACCTGTACGTCGAGATGACCAACGTGCGCCTGCTGACCAAGTCGCTGCGCCCGCTGCCGGACAAGCACCACGGCCTGACCGACACCGAGCAGCGCTACCGCCAGCGCTACGTCGACCTGATGGTCAACGAGGAAACCCGCCACACCTTCCGTGTGCGTTCGCAGGTGATCTCGCACATCCGCAAGTTCCTCATCGAGCGCGACTTCCTCGAAGTCGAAACCCCGATGCTGCAGACCATCCCCGGCGGCGCCGCGGCCAAGCCGTTCGAAACCCACCACAACGCCCTGGACATGGCCATGTTCCTGCGCATCGCGCCGGAGCTGTACCTCAAGCGCCTGGTGGTCGGTGGCTTCGAGAAGGTGTTCGAGATCAACCGCAACTTCCGTAACGAAGGCGTTTCGACTCGTCACAACCCTGAATTCACCATGCTCGAGTTCTACCAGGCCTACGCCGACTACCGCGACAACATGGACCTCACCGAGGAACTGTTCCGCGAGCTGGCGCAGCTGGTACTGGGCAGCACCGACGTGCCGTACGGCGACAAGGTGTTCCACTTTGGCGAGCCGTTCGTGCGCCTGTCGGTGTTCGACTCGATTCTCAAGTACAACCCGGAGCTCACCGCCGCCGACCTCCAGGACGTCGACCGTGCCCGCGAGATTGCCAAGAAAGCCGGCGCCAAGGTGCTCGGCCACGAAGGCCTGGGCAAGCTGCAGGTGATGATTTTCGAAGAGCTGGTCGAGCACAAGCTGGAACAGCCGCACTTCATCACCGAGTACCCGTTCGAAGTCTCGCCGCTGGCCCGTCGCAACGACGACAACCCGGCCGTGACCGACCGCTTCGAGCTGTTCATCGGTGGTCGCGAAATCGCCAACGCCTACTCCGAGCTCAACGATGCCGAAGACCAGGCCGAGCGCTTCCTGGCCCAGGTGGCCGAGAAGGACGCCGGTGACGACGAGGCCATGCACTACGATGCCGACTTCGTCCGCGCCCTGGAATACGGCATGCCGCCGACCGCCGGTGAAGGCATCGGCATCGACCGCCTGGTGATGCTGCTGACCAACTCGCCGTCGATCCGCGACGTGATCCTGTTCCCGCACATGCGTCCACAGGCCTGAGCGATCTGAACAAGCCGCCTTTCGAGGCGGCTTTTTCATGCCTGAAGCTTTATGTTGTCAGTGCGGGCCTCATCGCGGGGCAAGCCCGCTCCCACAGTTGCACCGCAGGGCTTGAGCGTTGTGGTGTAACGTGGGAGCGGGCTTGCCCCGCGATGAGGTCGGCACCGGTAACCCACTGTTCATGAGGTACCTCCAGTGACCCCCGCAATGCCCCACCAGGGCGCCGCCGGCATCGCCACCGCCGTCGCCGAGAGCGTGCAGTACCAGGGCCGCAAGACCGCCCGCCAGGGCAGCGAGCAGCGCCGCCAGCAGATCCTCGACGCCGCCATGCGCATCGTCGTGCGCGATGGCGTGCGCGGCGTGCGCCACCGCGCCGTGGCTGCCGAGGCCGGCGTGCCGTTGTCGGCCACCACCTACTACTTCAAGGATATCCAGGACCTGCTGGCCGATACCTTCGCCCAGTACGTCGAGCGCAGCGCGGCCTACATGGCCAAGCTCTGGACCAACACCGAAGGCGTGCTGCGCCAGTTGCTGGCCCAGGGCGACGGTACCCCCGAGGCCCGGGCGCACCTGGCCGATGAAGTGGCGCGCATGCTGGCCGACTACGTCCTGCGCCAGCTGAACAACCGCCGCGACTTCCTCATGGCCGAGCAGGCCTTCCGCCAGGAGGCGCTGCTGTGCCCGCGCCTGGCCGAACTGGTGCAGGCCCACGAGCAGATCCTGCTGCATGGCGCGCGACAGATCCTGCAGGTGGTCGGTTCGCGTCAGCCCGAGCAGGATGCCCAGATGTTGACGGCGATAATCGAGCAGATGGAATATCAGGGCCTGCTCAAGGATGCGAATGCGCAGGCCGATGAGCAGATGCTCGCTATCCTTGTCCGATACCTGCAGATGGTGCTGGCCTCGGCCTGAGTGGCGAACGATTTTTCAAGGAGAACCTGATGAAAGCCTGGCGTGTGGTGTTGTTGACCTTGTCATTCCTCCTGCTGGGCGGTTGTCTGGTGACGTTCGACGAGCCGCTGCCGGCCAACCAGCCGGCGCCTAAGGCCCTGCTCGGGCAGTGGAGCAGCAAGGACGCCTGGGGCCAGCCGCTGAAGCTGAGCATCAGCCGCGCCGGCGGCAACACCTACAAGGCGGTGGCCCGTGCCCAGGGCAAGGCCCCCGAGGAATACGCCTTCACCGTGGCCCGGCATGGCAACCGCTGGTACCTGTCGGCCGGCGTGCCCAAGCGCCTGGGCGGCAACTTCCTGATCGGTGGCTTCGAGGTGATCGACGGCAAGCAGCTGGTGGTCTACAACCTCGATGTCGAGCAGGTGCAGCAGGCCGTCGCCAAGAAAGAACTGAGCGGACGCAATACCGAAGTGCCGGAAGATAACGGCGAGGGCGTGCTTATCGACAGCCCCACCGAGCGGGTGCTGGCGTACCTGGACGATCCCGCCAACTCCGATCTGTTCGTCGAGGTGGCGCGCTTCCAGCGTTCCGGTAAATAGCAGTGAGCATACCGGCCTCGTCGCTGGGCAAACCCGCTCCTGGTTGTGGGAGCGGGCTTGCCCCGCGATGAGGCTCCAAGAAGGAGTCCCGCGTGGACGAGTACCAGCAGACCATACGCACGTTGTCCGACCGCATCGTCGCCACCCAGACCCCGATCCGCGTGCTCGACGCGGTGAAATGGGACGACGGCATCCGCCAGGGCTTCCTCAAGGCCAAGGGCAAGGAGCCACCGGCGGTGGACCGTGCCTACTACCAGAACCGCCCGCTGTCGTTCGACTCCAGCGCGGTGAAGGCCGAGTTCCAGAGCATCGAGCGCGACATCACCCGGCAGTTGGGCCAGTTCAACCCGGTCGGGCAGATCATGCGGCGCATGTGCAAGGAATACCGCATGGTGGTGCGCATGCTCGAAGCACGCGGCACCGAGGACTTCGGATTGATCTCCCAGGAGCTCTACGGCGCCGCCTCCGATGCCTTCCACGCCGGTGATCCGACCCTGGCCGACCTGGGCCTGATGCTCTCGGACTACCTGAACAACATCGACGGTCGCGGCGACCTGAAGGACGAGCCGAAGAACCTCACGGCCAAGGAAGCAGTGGAGATCCTCCAGCGTCGCCTGAACAAGGTGTTCGGCGAGGCCGAGGAGACCATTCGTGTGTTCGAGTCCGACGGCATCGTCGCCGACGCCGCGGCCGGCGCCGACTACATCAAGGTGCGCGCCGACGCCATGTTCAACAGCCGCGACGTGCGCGCCCTGGAAGTGCATGAAGGCCTGGTGCACGTCGGTACCACCCTCAACGGCCTGAACCAGCCGATCTGCACCTTCCTGGCCAAGGGCCCGCCCTCGTCGACGGTGACCCAGGAGGGCCTGGCCATCCTCATGGAGGTGATCGCCTTCGCCTCCTACCCCAGCCGCCTGCGCAAGCTCACCAACCGCACCCGTGCCATCCACATGGTGGAGGAGGGCGCCGACTTCCTGCAGGTCTTCGAGTTCTTCCGCGGCCAGGGCTTCGAGATGGGGCAGAGCTACAGCAACGCCAGCCGGGTGTTCCGTGGCTCGGTGCCCAACGGCCTGCCATTCACCAAGGACTTGTCCTACCTCAAGGGCTTCATCATGGTTTACAACTACATTCAGTTGGCCGTGAAGAAGGGCAAGCTCGAGCAGATCCCATTGTTGTTCTGCGGCAAGACCACCCTGGAAGACATGCGCACGCTGCGCCAGCTGGTCGAGGAAGGGCTGGTCGAACCGCCCAAGTACCTGCCCGAGCAGTTCCGCGACCTCAACGCGCTGTCGGCCTGGATGTGCTTCTCCAACTTCCTCAACCACCTGAGCCTGGACCGTATTGAAGCCGACTACGCGAACATTCTCTGACGCCTGCCGTCACCTCGCCTTCGGCTTCGGGTTGCTGCTGTTGGGCGGCTGCAGCAGCCTGCTGTTCTACCCCGAGCCCGGCCAGCCGTTCACCCCGGAAAAGGCCCGCCTGCAGTATCAGGACCTGACCCTCCACGCCGCCGACGGCACGCGCCTGCATGGCTGGTGGCTGCCCGTGCCGGCGGGTACCGAGGTCAAGGGCACGGTGCTGCACCTGCATGGCAATGGTGGCAACCTGGCCTGGCACCTGGGCGGCAGCTACTGGCTGCCGAAGGCGGGCTACCAGGTGCTGATGATCGACTATCGCGGCTATGGGCTGTCCCAGGGCAAGCCGACATTGCCTGAAGTCTATGGTGACATCGGCGCGGCGCTGGACTGGCTCGACAAGGCGCCCCAGGCCCAGGGCAGGCCGCTGGTGCTGCTCGGCCAGAGCCTCGGCGGGGCCATGGCCATCCACTACCTGGCCCAGCACCCCGAGCAGCGCCGACGCTTCAGCGCCCTGGTGTTCGATGGCGTGCCGGCCAGCTACCGGGCGGTGGGGCGTCATGCACTGAGCACTTCGTGGATGACCTGGCCGCTGCAGGTGCCGCTGTCGTGGCTGGTGCCGGACGGCGACAGCGCGATCAACTCGATCGCCCGCCTGGACAGCCCGCCGAAGCTGTTCTTCCACAGCATTGACGACAACCTCGTGCCGTTGGACAACGGCCTGCGTCTGTACCGCCAGGCGCCGCCGCCCCGGGTGCTGCAGCTTACGCGGGGCGACCATGTGCAGACTTTCGCCGACCCGACCTGGCGCCAGGTGATGCTGCGCTTCCTGGAAGACCCTACCCATTTCAACGGCCTGCGCCGCCTGGCCGAAGTACCCAACTACCCTGACGAGAAGAACAAGCAATGAGTGAAGAACGCAACGCCATCCCGCTGATCCTGACCGGCGTCGGCAGCATCATCGTGACGGTGGGAGCCCTCTGGTACTACGGCTACCTGCATTTCGCCAAGCCCGAGGATGCGCTGTTACTGCAGGATTTCACCATGCTCAAGACCATTCCGGGGGAAGATTACAAGGTCTCGCTGACGCCGGCACTACAGGTGGCACAGTGCATCGATGGCGTGCTGGTGCTGTTCGACACCGAGCAGAAGGGCCTGACCGGGGTGCTGGTGGACAACCGCAAACGCGCGGTGCGCTGCATGGGGCAGGAGACGCCGCAGCAGGTGCAGTGAATGATAGGGCTGCTGCAATGCGGCCCGATCAGTTCAATCGCGCGCTGGCGACTGAATAGACATCGCATCTTTCACGTTTGCCGATTGCGATGACAAGCACTACCACGCGCTGATCAATCACCTGGTAGACCAAGCGGTAGCCGGCTGATCTCAATTTGATCTTGTAGCAATCAGTCATGTTATTGAGCCGGTCTTTTTCAACTCTGGGTCGAGCCAGTCGGGCCTTGAGTTTCTTGGCAAACTGCAGGCGCAATGTGGGTTCGAGCTTGCGGTACTCCTTGTGCGCTCGTGAATCAAACTCAAGGTTGTAGCTTGCTGTCGCGCTCTGCGTCGGCGATGAGCTCATCGATATCCACCCTCACGGTAGGCCCGCCAAGCCGCTGGCGTACCAGCTCGGCCAGTTGGATATCGTCAATCAGATCCATCATCGCCTCGTAGCGCTCTGGTGGTACTGCGTAGAAGGCGGGCTCGTTCCGATTGAGGATCACCACGGTTTCACCGTGCGCTTGGCGAATGGTGCCCATTGGGTCTTTCTTAAGGTCGGTGATGGATGCTGCCAGATCGGCGAGGACAGGGTAGGTCATAGTTGTATCAACCCATTTGTCGAGAAGGATGGTTGCCTCAGTTTAGTGCTTTTAAAGGTGTCTTCAAAGGTGCTTTTGACGGAAGGTCAAGCATGAAAAAACCCGCCATCAGGCGGGTTCTTTCATTCAGACAGCAGCCCTCATTGGACTTGGCTCACCGCCCGCGGCGCCACCGGCTGGTTGTCGTTGGAGATGGTCACCTCTACCCGACGGTTTTGCGCGCGGCCCGAGTTGCTGCCGTTATCGGCCACCGGGTACTCCTTGCCATAACCCTGGGCGACGATGCGCGCCGGGTCGACACCCGCACGTACCAGTGCCATGCGCACCGCGCCGGCGCGGCGCTCGGACAGGGTCTGGTTGTAGTTGGCCGAGCCGACGCTGTCGGTGTAGCCCTCGACGATCACCTTGCGCTCGGGGTTCTCCTGGAGGAACTGGGCCAGTTTGGTAACGTTGGGGTAGGCGCTGCTCTTGAGCACGGCCTTGTTGAAGTCGAACAGCACGTCACCGAAGGTCACCAGGGTGCCACGGTCGGTCTGCTTGGCGTTCAGGCTGTCCTGCAGCTTCTTGATCTGCGCGTCGCGGGCGTCCAGCTTGGCCTGGGCGCGCTGGGCGGCGGCGTTCTTGAGTTCGGCCTCGGCGCCGCGCAGGGCGATGGTCTGCTTGGCCACTTCGACACGCTGGTTGGTCAGGTAGGCGAGCTGGTCGACCTTCTTCGAGTCCTCGCGCTCCATGTAGGCCTTGTCGGCCTTGTTCAGCCAGTCCTGGGCGTCCTTGGTCTCGAGCGCGGCTACCTTGCTCGACTGCGGGTCGCTCTGCAGGGCGGAGAAGTTGGTGCGGGCCGACTCCAGGTTGGCGTTCGGGTCGTGGGAGCAGGCGGCGAGGCCCACGCTCAGGGCCAGCAGGGCGGGAATCATGACGTAGTTGCGCATAGTGTTCATCCTTTGATCGTTAACGAAGGCTCATGAGGCTGGGCAGGGCTCATTCGGCGCTGCGCAGGCCTTCCTCGCGTACGTCGTTGATGCCTTGACGGGCATCCTGCACGGCCTTCTGGGCCTTGGCCGCCTGGGCCTTGCGCTCGGCGACGCGGGCGTCCCATTCGGCCTGTTCAGCCAGCAGCTTGGCCTGGTCGTACTGCTTGTCGTGCATGGCGATCTCGGCCTTCTTGAACTTGTCCTGGGCAGCCTTCATCTCCACGGCGGCGAATTCGGTGCCACCGGCACTGACCGCCGAGTTGACCGCCGATTGGGTCACGGCGTACTGCTCGGTGGGCGGCTTGCCCGCGCAGCCGGCCAGCACCAGGCTGCTGCCCAGGGCCAGCGCGGCCAGCTTGAGCCCGCGCAGGTGAGTGGAGGAAGGTTGTGCGATGCGGGTCTTCATGGTGGTCAACTCCATTGGGTCACTCCTGTTAAACGACGATGCCACGTGGTGGCTATCGCTGTTCCCCTGTGGCCAGCGTCGGGCGCAAAGGCCCGTGTTTACAGGGTTTTGCCGTGATGGCTATTGGCTGTGACCGAGGCGTTTTTTGAATAGTTCAGAAAAATTTGCACGCTAAAGGTATTTTTTTCTGACTAATCAGTCAGCGGAATTTCCGTGGAACTTCCGCTGTGGATGACGGTATGCCGGGTCTTGCCCGGCACCCGGAAAGGCTCAGTGCGACTGCTCTTCCCGAACCCGGCCAAGGGCCTGCAGGTGGCGCCGGGAGAGGGCCAGGAAGCGTGGCGTGGGGCCGATGTCCTCGTACAGCGGGTCGCCTTCCTCGTCGGTGGCGATCACCTGCTGGCCCTTGATGTAGGGAAAGCTGGCCTCAAGCTCTTCAAGCGCCGCCGCCACCAGTTCGCCCAGCAGTTCCTCGGGGCTGCGCTTGGGGTACATGTCGATCAGCGCGGCCAGGCGCGCTTCGGCTTCCATGTCCAGGTGCAGGACATGGCCGGTGGGGCTCAGGCGGCCGGCGGCGTTCTGTTCCCAGTGCTGGGCGAGTTGGCGAATTTTCATGATGACCTCTGTCAAAGCCTGGTAATGGCATTGCTTCGGATGTCCTGTGTTCACTTTAGTCGCTCTGGCCGCTTCCGGCTTGCCAGGCGCGGGCGCGAGTGGGCACTCTTGGGCGCATGCGGTTTCCTGGAGTGGAGAAGGCTGATGAGTGATATCGATCTGCGCTTGCGCGAGGATGTGCACCTTTTGGGAGAACTGCTGGGCGAGACCATCCGCCAGCAGCATGGCGAGGCGTTCCTGCAGAAGATCGAGGACATCCGCCATAGCGCCAAGGCCGATCGGCGCGGGCAGGGCGAGCGACTGAGCTCGACCCTGGGCGACCTGGCCGAGGAGGACCTGCTGCCAGTGGCGCGGGCGTTCAACCAGTTTCTCAACCTGGCCAACATCGCCGAGCAGTACCAGCTGATCCGGCGCCGCGATGCCGACCAGCCCGAGCCGTTCGAGGCGCGGGTGCTGCCGGAACTGCTGACGCGGCTGAAGGCGGCGGGCCACGGCAACGATGAGCTGGCCCGGCAACTGGCCAGGCTGAACATCGAGCTGGTGCTTACCGCTCATCCCACCGAGGTGGCCCGCCGCACCCTGATCCAGAAGTACGACGCCATTGCCGCGCAACTGGCCGCGCAGGATCATCGCGACCTCGTTCTCGGCGAGCGCCAGCAGGTACGCGAGCGCTTGCGCCGCCTGATCGCCGAAGCGTGGCACACCGAGGAGATCCGTCGCACCCGGCCGACCCCGGTGGATGAAGCCAAGTGGGGCTTCGCGGTCATCGAGCACTCGTTGTGGCAGGCGATCCCCAACCACCTGCGCAAGGCCGACGCGGCCCTGTTCGAGGCCACCGGGCTGCGCCTGCCGCTGGAGTCGGCGCCGGTGCGCTTCGCCTCCTGGATGGGCGGTGACCGCGACGGCAACCCCAACGTTACGGCGGCGGTCACCCGCGAAGTCCTGCTGCTGGCGCGCTGGATGGCCGCCGACCTGTTCCTGCGCGATATCGACGGACTGGCCGCCGAACTGTCCATGCAGCAGGCCAGCGCCGCGTTGAAAGACAAGGTCGGCGACAGCGCCGAGCCTTATCGCGGCCTGCTCAAGCAGCTGCGTGACCGCCTGCGCGCCACCCGCGCCTGGGCCCATGCCTCGCTGACGAGCACGCAGCCGGCCAGCGCCGCGGTGCTGGTGGACAATCGCGAGCTGATCGCGCCGCTGGAGCTGGCCTACCAGTCGCTGCATGAATGCGGCATGGGTGTGATCGCCGACGGTCCGTTGCTCGACTGCCTGCGCCGGGCGGTGACCTTCGGCCTGTTCCTGGTCCGCCTGGACGTGCGCCAGGATGCCGCCCGCCACCGCGACGCGCTGTCTGAAATCACCGACTACCTCGGCCTCGGTCGCTATGCCGAGTGGGACGAGGAGCGCCGCATCACGTTCCTTCAGGCTGAGCTGAAAAACCGTCGCCCGCTGTTGCCGGCGCACTTCCAGCCTCAGGCCGAGACGGCCGAGGTGCTCGCCACCTGCCGCGAGATCGCCGCCGCGCCTGCGGCGTCGCTGGGGTCGTACGTGATCTCCATGGCCGGCGCGGCCTCTGATGTGCTGGCGGTACAGTTGCTGCTCAAGGAGGCCGGGCTGACCCGGTCAATGCGCGTGGTGCCGCTGTTCGAGACCCTGGCTGACCTGGACAACGCAGGCCCTGTGATGGAACGCCTGCTCGGTTTGCCGGGCTACCGCGCCGGCTTGCAAGGGCCGCAGGAGGTGATGATCGGCTATTCCGACTCGGCCAAGGACGCCGGTACCACCGCGGCGGCCTGGGCCCAGTACCGCGCCCAGGAGAACCTGGTGCGCATCTGCCGCGAACACCAGGTCGAGCTGCTGCTGTTCCATGGCCGCGGCGGCACGGTCGGGCGCGGCGGCGGCCCGGCCCACGCGGCGATCCTGTCGCAACCGCCGGGTTCGGTGGGCGGGCGTTTCCGCACCACCGAGCAGGGCGAGATGATCCGTTTCAAGTTTGGCTTGCCGGGCATTGCCGAGCAGAACCTCAACCTCTACCTAGCCGCCGTGCTGGAGGCGACCCTGCTGCCGCCGCCACCGCCGGAGCCGGCCTGGCGCGCGTTGATGGACCAACTGGCCGCTGATGGCGTCAAGGCCTACCGCGGCGTGGTGCGCGAAAACCCGGACTTCGTCGAGTACTTCCGCCAGTCCACCCCCGAGCAGGAGCTCGGCCGCCTGCCGCTGGGCAGCCGCCCGGCCAAGCGCCGCGCCGGGGGTATCGAGAGCCTGCGGGCGATTCCGTGGATCTTCGGCTGGACCCAGACAAGGCTGATGCTGCCGGCCTGGCTGGGCTGGGAAACGGCGTTGAACAATGCACTGGCACGCGGGCAGGGGGCGCTGCTGGCGCAGATGCGCGAGCAATGGCCGTTCTTCCGCACCCGCATCGACATGCTGGAGATGGTCCTGGCCAAGGCTGATGCACAAATCGCCGAGGCCTACGACGAACGTCTGGTGCAACCCGAACTGCTGCCGTTGGGCGCGCACCTGCGCGACCTATTGTCGCAGTCGTGCCAGGTGGTACTGGGCCTGACCGGGCAGCCGGTGCTACTGGCGCACAGCCCGGAAACCCTGGAATTCATCCGCCTGCGCAACACCTACCTGGACCCGTTGCACCGCCTGCAGGCCGAGCTGCTGGCGCGCTCGCGCAGCCGTGAAGCCGCTCTGGACAGCCCGTTGGAGCAGGCCTTGCTGGTGACCGTGGCAGGGATCGCGGCAGGTTTGCGCAATACCGGCTGAGGGCGTTCGAGACCGGTCTCGGTGATTGGCGGGGTTGCTCCTGCGCCAACCCCCGACGGCCGGTTGCGCCGGGCGCAACCAGTGCCCCGGCCAGCGGCGGGCGGCCCGTTCCTGGCACTTTTGGACGCTTGTCGGGGGGGCGGGCGCTGTGTATCTTGAGCAGCCTTTTGACCGATTTTACGGTCTCGTCCGATTTTCCGGAGTTGGCCTTGTGCGCCGAATCCGTTGATTTGCAAAGAAAAATATGAGGAGCACAAGATGCGCGTAATTCTGCTGGGAGCTCCCGGGGCCGGTAAAGGTACTCAGGCAAAGTTCATCACCGAGAAGTTCGGTATTCCGCAGATCTCCACCGGTGACATGCTGCGTGCCGCCGTCAAGGCCGGCACCCCGCTGGGCCTGGAGCTGAAAAAGGTCATGGATGCCGGCCAGCTGGTCTCCGACGAGCTGATCATCAGCCTGGTCAAGGAGCGCATCGCTCAGCCGGACTGCGCCAACGGCTGCCTGTTCGACGGCTTCCCGCGCACCATCCCGCAAGCTGAAGCCATGGTCGCCGCCGGTGTCGACATCGACGCCGTGGTCGAGATCGCCGTGGACGACGAAGAAATCGTCGGCCGCATGGCCGGTCGCCGCGTGCACCTGGCCTCGGGCCGCACCTACCACATCCAGTACAATCCGCCGAAGGTGGAAGGCAAGGACGACGTCACCGGCGAAGACCTGATCCAGCGCGACGACGACAAGGAAGAAACCGTGCGTCACCGCCTGTCGGTCTACCACAGCCAGACCAAGCCGCTGGTGGACTTCTACCAGAAGCTGTCGGCCGCCAACGCCGGCAAGCCTAAGTACAGCCACATCGAAGGCGTCGGCTCGGTCGAGTCGATCACCGCCAAGGTGCTGGCAGCCCTGAGCTGATCCATCACCGTGCGTCACGACGGCCCGCTTGCGGGCCGTTGTCGTTTATACTGCCGCTCTTTTTCCCCTGTCGCCTGGATACCTCGTTCGATGACCACCTTGCTGGCCCTGGATACCGCCACCGAAGCCTGTTCCGTCGCGCTGCTGCACGACGGCAAGGTGACCAGCCACTACGAGGTGGCCCCACGCCTGCACGCGCAGAAGCTGCTGCCGATGATCAAGCAGCTGCTGGCCGACTCGGGCGTGGCGCTGAGCGCGCTGGACGCCATCGCCTTCGGTCGTGGCCCGGGCGCCTTCACCGGCGTGCGTATCGCCATCGGCGTGGTCCAGGGGCTGGCTTTCGCCCTCGAGCGTCCGGTGCTGCCGGTGTCCAACCTGGCGGCACTGGCACAGGGCGCGCTGCGTGAGCGGGGCGTGCAACAGGTGGCCGCGGCCATCGATGCGCGCATGGACGAGGTGTATTGGGGCTGCTATCGCGCCGAGCAGGGTGAGATGCGTCTGATCGGCCAGGAAATGGTGCTTCCACCCGAGCGGGTTGCGCTGCCGCAAGACCTGGATGGCGAGTGGTTTGGCGCCGGCACCGGTTGGGGCTATGCCGAGCGGCTGGCCGTGCAGGTCGCGGCCAGCGATGCCATCGCGCTGCCCAATGCCCTGGATATCCTCACCCTGGCCGGCTTCGCCTGGGCGCGGGGCGAGGCGGTTGCGGCCGAGCAGGCGCAACCGGTGTACCTGCGCGATAATGTGGCTACGCCCAAGGCGCGTTGAATGCAGTTCGTCGGCTATCGCCGTTCACGATAAAACCTTTTGCGCGTTCTGTGGTCCAGTTATCAGTTCGGGCATTAGCGAAGGATTCCTGATGCTGCTAAATTGCCATCATTGATCCTGAGTGCCCCTGTCATGCGTATCGACGGCTTCTCCTCACAGAGCTACCCCATCAAGCGCGCGCCTCGCAAGGCGCCGGCGCGTGACGAAGCCATCGACGAAGCCGACGCCGAGATCATCGAGGACATCGATGCGCAGGTCAGCCGTGCCAGTCGTCGCGGCGAGAACCTGCCGGCCCGCCAGCAGGACCTGATCTTCCCCCGCGCCCGCGACCGGCGTACCTCCACGGCGCTGGCCAGCTACCTGACCACTGCCGGCTTCACCGACTGGGAGATGGAAGTGCTGGGGCTGGACCTGTACATTTGATGGATGACGCCATCACCCCTCCCTTATTTCCTCGGTTGCCCGTCCTGGGCTGAAAACGCCTGGCGCGAGTACCTGTACCCCGCCGACGCCCGCACCAGCGAGTTCCTCGGGCTGTACAGCCAGGTATTCAACGCCGTCGAAGGCAACACCACGTTCTATGCCCGGCCAGCGCCAACAACGGTAGAGCGTTGGTCGCAGATCATGCCGACGGGGTTTCGCTTCACCGCCAAGTTTCCTGGTGATGTCAGCCACGCGGGCGATCTGCGTGAACAGCTCGACTCGGCGCTGGACTTCACACGGCTAATGGCTCCCTTGGGCGAGCGCGTGTCGCCTTACTGGCTGCAATTGCCGGCGATGTTCGGTCCGGCGCGCCTGGGCGAGCTTGCGCACTTTCTCGACGAGATCGGCGTGCCGGTGGCGGTGGAGGTGCGCAACGACGCGTTCTTTGCCCGTGGCGAGGAGGAGCGTCAGCTCAACCGCCTGTTGCATGAGCGTGGTGTCGAGCGCATCTGCCTGGATCCGCGTGCGCTGTTCAGCTGCGCTTCGCGCGAGCCCGCCGTGCTCCATGCCCAGGCCAAGAAGCCCAAGGTGCCGCCGCGCCCGGCAGCCTTTACCCAACATCCGCAGGTGCGCTTCATCGGCCATCCCGAGCTCGAGGCCAACGAGCCCTTTCTCACGCCCTGGGTGGACAAGGTCGCCGCCTGGATCGAGGAGGGGCGCCGCCCGTACGTATTCCTGCATACCTCGGACAACCGCCTGGCCGCGGCACTGGCCCAGCGTTTTCACCAGCGTCTGATGGGCCTGTTGCCAGGCTTGGCGGCGCTGCCTGAATTGCCGCGCGCCCCTGAGGTCGAACAACTGGGGCTACTGTGATCTGACTGTCGGAGGTTGAACCATGGATGTGCAAACCCTGCGAGCCGAAGCCTTCAAGGCACTGCATGAGCGTGATGGCGCGTTCGTCATTCCCAACCCGTGGGATGCCGGCTCCGCACGGATGCTGGCCAGCCTGGGCTTCGAGGCGCTGGCCACGACAAGTGCCGGGTTGGCGTTCAGCCTCGGGCGGCCGGATGCCGAAGGCGCGCTGACGCTCGAGGAGACCCTCGACAATGCCCACGCCATCGTCAATGCCACGCCGTTGCCGGTGGCGGCTGATCTGGAAAACGGCTTCGGCGATCTGCCGGAAGACTGCGCGCAGACCATCCTGCGCGCTGCCGAGGCGGGGCTGGTGGGTGGTTCGATCGAAGATGCCAGCGGGCGCAACGATGCGCCGATCTACGATTTCGAACTCTCCGTGGCACGGGTGCGCGCCGCCGTCGTGGCCGCCCGCAGCCTGTCCTTCCCCTTCACCCTCTGTGCCCGCGCCGAGAACCTGCTGCACGGGCGTCTCGACCTGGACGACACCATCCGCCGGTTGCAGGCCTATGCCGAGGCCGGAGCGGACGTGTTGTACGCGCCCGGTCTGCGCGGTGTCGACGAGATCCGGGCGGTGGTACAGGCTGTCGCGCCCAGGCCTGTGAATGTGCTGATGGGCATGCCGGGGGTGACGTTGAGCGTGAATCAGCTGCAGGACCTTGGCGTGAAGCGCATCAGTGTCGGCTCCTCGCTGGCGCGGGCGGCGTTGGGCGCTTTCCAGCGGGCCGCGCTGGAGATCTGCGAACAGGGCACCTTCGGCTATGGCGAGCAGGCACTGCCATTTGCCCAGCTCAACGATCTGTTCCGTCGCTGAGGTCGCATGCGCAAAGCGTTCACCCTGCTGGCCGGCCTGCTGCTGGTTGTGCTGCTAGCCTGGTTGTTGGGCTGGCGTCTGCCGGACGTCTGGAACCCCTGGGCCGCCCTGGATGTGCGGCAACCTCCGAACCTGCTGACGCCCTACAAGCTGTCGCGCCTGCGCGACGATCCCGAGCTATGCCGCCAGGCGTTGCAGACCACCACGCTGCGTTATCGACCGCAGAGTGACAGCCCGCCGCAGGCCGCTTGCCCGCTGCGCAACGTCTGGCGTGTGGAGGGTGGGCAGGCGCGCTTGAGCCGCAGCTTCCTCGCCAGTTGTCCGCTGGCGGTGGCCTATGCACTGTTCGAAGTGCATGGATTGCAGCCGGCGGCGCAGCGGGTGTTCGGTCAGCCGGTGGCCCAGGTCGATCATCTGGGCAGTTTCGCCTGCCGCAACGTCTACCATCGCAAGCAAGGCCGGCTCAGCCAGCATGCCACGGCCAATGCCCTGGATATCAGTGGTTTTCGTCTGAAGGATGGCCAGCGCATCGTGCTGGCCCAGGACTGGCCGGGAGAGGGCCCCAAGGCTGAGTTCCTGCGGCAAGTGCAGGCGGCGGCCTGCGTGAGCTTCAGCACGGCACTGGGGCCGGACTACAACGCCGCGCACCACAACCACTTTCACCTGGACATGGGCTTCTGGCAGATCTGCCGTTGAACTCAGGCGTGGACGCGCACGTTGTTCAGCACCACCGGGCGCGCCCAGTGAATATCGAACTCCAGGTCGTTCTGCTGCTTGGCCAGTGTCTGCTCGTCGAAGGGTTCGGGCGCAGGGTCGAGCAGGTTGGTCTCGAACTCGGCGATCGGCAGGAACAACGGTCGCGGCGATGGGCCGGGGCCGGGCTCGGCGATGGGGTGGCCTTGGCTCATGACCACCGGACGCAGCCAGCTGTTGCTGATGTCGAGCTGGCGCTGTTGTTCGATCAGTTCGACGGTGCCGAAGGGCTCGGGGGCGGGCGGCAGCAGCTTGGCTTCCAGTTCCGCCTTGGGCAGGAACAGCGGCTCGGGCGGGGCAACCTCGGTGTCGTGAACCGGCAGGGCGCGCTGGGCGTCGATCAGCGCCAGGGCACGGGCACCGCCGACCGGTTCGCCGCTTTCCTGGTCGCACTGCATCAGCGCCTGGCTGAAGGAGTCGACTTCGCCTTGCGGCTGCTCTGCCATGGCCCGGGCGAAGAAATCCTGCCACAGGTGGCTGACGCCACCCAGTGCCTGGGTATTCTGTCGACCGTAGTTGCCGACGGGCGACAAGTAGGTCAAGCCGATGGGAAGAGTGTCTGACATGGCAGTCGCGAACGTTGAGCTCTGGCAGAATAGCGGGATATTGCCTGTATCGGCTCTGGCCGGGGTTTCATTAATTTATTTCGAGTGCGGGAACGGATGGTAGAGCAACAGCAGGGCGCAGGTATCAGGGTCGAGGCACTGGCCCCGCAATTCCAGGCGCAGGCCGAGGTATGGGCCGAGCGGCTGGGCTTGCCGTTGGTCGATGAAGCCGCGGAATTTGCCGTGCAGCTGGGGGGCGAGGGGCTGCAGATCCAGCAGCTCGGGCCACAGGCGCCGGGGCCGGTGCGGGTAGATTTCGTCGAGGGGCAGGCGGCGCACCGGCGGCTGTATGGGGGTGGCAACGGGCAGATGATCGCCAAGGCCGTGGGCATCGCCCAGGGCGTGCGGCCGCAGGTGCTCGATGCTACGGCGGGGCTGGGCAAGGATGCGTTCGTACTGGCCAGCCTGGGTTGCCAGATGACCCTGATCGAGCGTCAGCCGTTGATTGCCGCGCTGCTGGAAGATGGGTTGGTGCGGGCGCGGGGGGATGAGGAGATTGCTCCGATCGTTGCGCGCATGCGCTTGCTGACCGGCAATGCGATCGAGCGGATGCGGGCTTGGGAGGGGGAGGCGCCGCAGGTGATCTACCTGGATCCGATGTTTCCGCATCGGGACAAGAGTGCCTTGGTGAAGAAGGAAATGCGGGTGTTCAGGCCTTTGGTCGGCGATGACCTGGATGCGCCGGCTTTGCTTGAGGCGGCTTTGGCGCTCGCCACGCATCGGGTGGTGGTCAAGCGGCCGCGCAAGGCGCCTATTATCGAGGGGGCCAAGCCGAGTCATAGTCTGGAGGGGAAGTCGAGTCGGTATGATATATATCCCAAGAAGGCTTTGAAGGCTTGATTGTTGGTTAGTTGGTTAGTTGGTTAGTTGGTTAGTTGGGGTATTTGTTTTTGAAGTTGTAGGCGCATTCATTTGCGATGTCGACGCTTG
>NZ_JAZDCT010000026.1:0-86716 GCF_036324045.1 Pseudomonas carassii
TCACCTCCCTTCGCAAGAACTCCGCTCGGCCTCCTGAAGTCGCAATTGGCGGCGCCTGGACTATCGCGCACTTAGAAGCAACAGCAAGATCAAGATCAAGATCAAGATCAAGATCAAGAGATGCGAAGTTGGAGGTTAGAAAACTGGCAATGTGTTGACTGCCTGCGATGGCAACCGAGAGATTGAAAACAAACTTGAATGACCATAATACGCCATCCAAGCCTGCTCGGTTTCAGGACGCCATGAACATCCCGAAACCGAACTAGATACAATCAGGCCTGCCGCGCCTTCTTGATCCGGAACGCCACCCACAACACAGCAATCCACGCCGGAATCAACATCACCGAAATACGAATCGGCGGCGTCAGGTACATCACCACTAGGATCAGCACGATGAACGCCAGGCACAGGTAGTTGGTCAGCGGATGCCCCAGGCTCCGGTAGAACGGCTGAATCCCGGCCGCCAGCTTGGCCTTGCGGAACTTCAGGTGGGTAATGCTGATGCTCGCCCAGTTGATCACCAGCGCCGACACCGCCAGGGCCATGAGCAGACCGAAGGCCTCGCCCGGCATCAGGTAGTTGATCACCACGCACAGGCCGGTGGCGAAGGCCGACACGCCCAGCGCGGTGAGCGGCACGCCACGACGGCTGACCTTGAGCAGCTGGCGCGGCGCGTCACCCTGCGTGGCCAGGCCGAACAACATGCGACTGTTGGCGTACACACAGCTGTTGTAGACCGACAGCGCGGCGGTCAGCACCACAACATTGAGGATCGTCGCAACCAGGTCGCTGTCCAGCTCGTGGAAGATCATCACGAACGGGCTGCCGCCCTGCACCACCTTCTGCCATGGATACAGCGACAGCAGCACGGCCAGCGCGCCGATGTAGAAGATCAGGATGCGATAGACCACCTGGTTGGTAGCCTTTGGAATGCTCTCACGCGGGTTGGCCGCCTCGGCGGCGGTGATGCCCACCAGCTCCAGGCCACCAAAGGAGAACATGATCACTGCCAGGGCCATGATCAGCCCGGTGACGCCATTGGGGAAGAAGCCACCGTACTGCCACAGGTTGGCGACGCTGGCATCCGGTCCGCCGTGGCCACTGGTCAACAGCCAGGCGCCGAAACCGATCATGCTGACGATCGCCACCACCTTGACCAGGGCGAACCAGAACTCCATTTCGCCATATACCTTCACCTGGGTCAGGTTGATGGCGTTGATCACCACGAAGAAGATCGCCGCCGTGGCCCAGGTGGGGAAATCCGGCCACCAGTACTGCACGTAGATGCCCACCGCGGTGAGCTCGGCCATGCCGACCAGCACGTAGACCACCCAGTAGTTCCAGCCCGAAACGAAACCGGCGAACTCGCTCCAGTACTGGTGCGCGAAGTGACTGAAGCTGCCGGCGACCGGCTCCTCGACCACCATCTCGCCCAGCTGGCGCATGATCAGGAAGGCCATCAGGCCAGCGATGGCGTAGCCCAGCAACACCGACGGGCCGGCCAGCTGGATGGTCTGGGCGATGCCCAGGAACAGCCCGGTGCCGATGGCCCCGCCCAGCGCGATCAGCTGGATATGGCGATTCTTCAGCCCGCGCTGCAAGCGCTCGGGCGTGCTCTGGTCTTGCATGAAGTGTCCTTTAGGTGAGGCAGTGTTATTGGTTTTGCTTGCAATGGACTAGATCCATCCACCCCATTGCAAGAAGAAAATCCCGATGTTCGTGGTGACGGCGGCCATCAGCGTGGTGATCACGATGATCGACGCCGCCAGCTCATGGTTGCCGTTGGCCTCCCGCGCCATCACATAACTGGCCGCCGCAGTGGGACTGCCGATGTAGAGGAACAGGATGCCAAGCTCCGCACCGCGAAAACCGCACAACCAGGCGCCAAGCGTTCCCAGCACAGGCAGCCAGACCATCTTCACCAGGCTGACGTCGATGGCCAACCGGCCACTGTCGCGCAGCGCCGCCAGTGACAGGGTGCCGCCGATGCAGATCAGCGCCAGCGGCAAGGTCATCTGCGCCAGGTAGTCCCCCGAGGTCAGCAGCCAGTTGGGCAGCGGCACCTGGCCATAGGCCATGGGCGTGGCCAGCAGCACGCTGATGATCAACGGGTTGCTGAGGATGCTCTTGCAGATGCTCCACGGGTCGGACTTCAGGTCCGGGCTGTACACCGCCAGGACCACCGCCGACAGCGAGTTGTACAGGAGGATCACCAGCCCGGCCAGCACCGCGCCGAGGGATATACCGTAGTCGCCATACAGGCTGGCCGCCAGTGCCAGGCCGATCACGCCGTTGTTGCCGCGAAACGCGCCCTGCGTGTAGACGCCCCGGTCCGCCCGCGGACAGCGCCATATCGCCAGGCCCCACGCCAGGCCGAAACACGCCAGCGTCGCGACCACGAAGTAGAGGATCACCCCGGGCTTCACCGCGGATGCCAGGTCGGCATGGTAGATGCCGAGGAACAGCAGCGCCGGCATGCACACGTTGAACACCAGCTTCGAGGCGACCCGGTTGAAGTTGTCGTCGATCAAGCGGATGCGCTTGAGCAGCACGCCCATGAACAGCATGGCGAACACAGGGGCCGTGATGTTCAGTGTCTGGATGAGAAGGGCAAGCATGCAACGTGTTCCCGGGAAATACCGTCAGGGGCGCAATCATACGTGAGTGCCGGGGGAGTTGCGCCCGCCACAGCAGCCAGATACTCGTGCAAAGAAGCCTTGACGTAGGAGTTTTCCTGAATATAGTAAGAATTACTGTATATACATACAGTATAAAAATGGACGATCCAGACATTGCAAGGAGCAAATCATGTCAGGAATGCACACAACGCCTGTGGCCGCGAAGGCCCAGGCAACGCTGGTGGTCGCCGACCTCGAGCAACTGTTCGAGGAACAGGGCGTCGCCCTGCCAGGCACCGACAGCCATCTGATGCTGGTCATGCATGGCCACCACACCGTCAAGTACCACCGCCTTGCGCCGCCACCGGCTCGCGGCCCATCCGCACGGCGCGGGCCGGAGCTGTTCTTCGAAGGCGGCGAACACACTGCCATCGGCGACAACACCCTGCTGCGCTTTGAAGCAGGTCAACCGGGTATCCCCGCCCACCAGTCGCCGCTGCCGTTGCCCAACGGCCTGAGCCTGACCTATGGCCAGGTGATCGCCCTGGGTGGCGACTTCTACGGTTTGCCCGAGCGCCCGATCGCCGATGGCGCCAACGACGCCGAACGGGTCGAGCGCTTCACCCAGGCCTTCGATTCCCTGGCGCGCCTGCCAGCGGCCAAGGCGGAAGCCGAACAGATCCTTGCGGTCATGCAGGAAGAAATCGGCGCCGCCAACCAGGCCATCAAGGACGGCCGTCAGCCCCACGAGGCCTATGACGCGCTGGGTGACAGCCTGTCGGCGCGCTGGAACCGCATCACCGGGGGCGGCAGCTTCGCCTCCGACCTGTTCCCCCTGGGCCGCTACCTGAAACTGGCCGCCAGCAACTGGGACCACTTCGGACCCTGGGCGCTGGCGGCCTACCAGGCCGGCCACGCCGCCGCCCTGCAGCAGGCGCTGAAAGCCCGCGCCAGCGGCGAGGAGCGCGACCTGCAACTGGCCTACGCGATGAACGCCTTCGCCGACCACTTCCTCACCGACCTGTTCTCCGCCGGCCACCTGCGGGTGCCGCGCAAGGCCCTGGCCGATACCGTCACACCGAGTGACGTCGGCTCGCTGATCTCGCGCTTCATGCACGACGAGGACAGCAAGTACGGCCTGGCCGTGCGCAATGCCGAAGGCGAGCAATGGCGCGCCTACGGCGACAAGCGCTACTTCGACAGCGTCGATGTGGCCAACCGTCGCCAGGTGGGCCGCGCCGTGCAACGGTCGGCCGACGAGGTGTTCCAGGCCTTCGCCGAAGGCCGCGCGCCGGCGGCGAAGGACTTCGCGGCGCTGCGCCTGGCGCCCGACCTGCGGGCCGCCGAGCAGGATCTGGTGCCCGGCAACTTCGCCCCGCTGTACTTCCAGGACGGCAAGACCGTGCTGCGGCGCAAGGACGTCAACGACCTCAACGACCGCAACCGCATCGGCGACTGGTGGGGCTGGAGCACCTACCTGCTGCTCAAGGACTACAAGCCGAACAAGCCCACCGGTTTCATCGATGCCCCGGCCGCCTCGCCGGCGATCAGCGGCTGGGAGCGCCGCGAGCCCGATGGCCTGAACTGGCAGCGGGGCAACGCGGTGCGCTACGCCTTCAGCGTCACCGACCAGCTCAACGAGTCGTACATCGGCCCATGGAGCGCCTATGTCGAGTTGACCGACCAGTTCCACCCGAGCGTGCAGGTGCCAGCGGACGGCAAGCAACGCGGGCGCAACCTGTTCCGCCAGTTCCGCGGCGGTTCACCGGAACTGATCGCCAGCCTGGACGGCAAGACCACGCTCTATATCGATCGCAACGCGTGACAAGGAGGTCACCGATGAATATCAAGGTCAAACTGGAACTGGCTTCGGGCCAGTCGATGGAAGGCATGCCGCTGGAGTTGCTGCGTGCCGGCAAGGTGATTGGCCGGGCGAAAGTGCCGGCAGGGGGACAGGTGGCGTTCGAGGCGCCATCGGGGGCTGGGCAGCTGGCGGTGCGGGTTGACCGCTCGGGGGTGAAAGCCTGATAGAAGACAAGGGCCGCTTCGCGGCCCTTTTGCAGCACATGCCATGCCTCTCATCAGGCCATGCGCCCCCCCTGTAGGAGCGGCCTTGTGCCGCGAAAGGGCCGCAAGGCGGCCCCGGCGGTTTCAGCGTTCCATCGAGATAGGGGCTGCTATGCAGCCCTTTCGCGGCACAAGGCCGCTCCTGCAGGAATGTGCGTCAGCGCCGCACCGGGCGCTTCTGCAACTTGCGCTGCAGCGTGCGCCGGTGCATGCCCAGCGCCCGCGCCGTGGCGGAGATGTTGCCTTCATGCTCGCTCAGCACTCGCTGGATATGCTCCCACTGCAGGCGATCCACCGACATCGGGTTTTCCGGCACCAGGGTGTCCAGGTCGGTGTGCTCCGAGAGCAGCGCCGCCAGCACATCGTCGGCGTCCGCCGGCTTGCACAGGTAATTGCAGGCCCCGCGCTTGACCGCCTCGACCGCCGTGGCGATGCTCGAGTAGCCGGTCAGGATCACCACGCGCATCTCCGGGTCCAGCTCCAGCAGCTTGGGCAGCAGCACCAGGCCAGAGTCGCCTTCCATCTTCAGGTCCAGAGTGGCGTAGTCCGGCAGGTCCTGCTCAGCCAGCTTGAGGCCTTCCTCGGCGGAACCCGCAGTGCTCACGCGGAACCCGCGACGGGCCATGGCGCGGGCCATCACCCGGGTAAAGGTGGCGTCGTCATCCACCAGCAGCAGGTGCGGCAGTTCTTCGCCTTCGACCTGGTTTTCTTCGCTCATCATGCATCTCCTCGCTTGCCATGGGGCAGGCGCAATTCGGTCAGGGTGCCACCCTGCTCATGACTATAGAGTTTCACCGAACCGCCCGCACGCGTCACGCTGGCCTTGCTCAAGAACAGGCCCAGGCCGAAGCCTTTGCCCTTGGTGGTAATGAAGGGTTTGCCGATCGCCTCGGCGATGGCCGGCGGCACGCCGGGGCCATGGTCGCGGATGCTGATGACGATGTCCTGGGCGTCCCAGTCCAGGCGCACCTCCAGGTCGTCCGGGCAGGCATCGGCGGCGTTGTTCAACAGGTTCAGCAGCGCCTGGGTCAGGTCCGGCGGCGGTGTCAGCCGCGGCACCACGCCATCGCGCAGGCGCTGGAAGCGATAGCTGGCCTCCGGGCGCATCAGGTGCCAGCGGTTGAGCGCCTCGTCCAGCCAGGCGGTGACATCCTGCTCGACGATCGCCAGGCGCCGGTTGGCCTCGGCGGCGCGCACCAGTTGCTGCAAGGTTTCCTTGCACAGTTTGACCTGGTCCTGGAGGATCTGCAGGTCCTCCTGCAACAGGGGGTCGGCATGATCCTGGCGCATCTCGTTGAGCAGCACGCTCATGGTCGCCAGCGGCGTGCCCAGCTCATGGGCGGCGCCAGCGGCCTGGGTGGCCACGGCCAGCAGTTGCTCGTCGCGCAGGCTTTCTTCACGGCGTTCAGCGCGCAGGTTCTCCTGCCGACGCAGCTCCTCGGCCATGCGCGCGGCGAAGAAGGTGATCACCCCCGCGGCCAGGGCGATGCTCAGCCACATGCCGTAGACCTGCATGGTGTCGCGGGCCAGCGGCAGCGTTTCCAACGGGTAGTACTGCACCAGCAGCAAGCTGTAGGCCACCAGGGCAATGCCCGAGAGCACCAGCGAGTAGATCCATGGCAGCGTGACTGCGGCGATCGCCAGCGGCACCAGGTAATAAGAGACGAAGGGGTTGGTCGAGCCGCCCGAGTAATAAAGCAGGGCGCTGTGGATCAGCAGATCGCAGGCCAGTTGCAGGGCGTATTCGAGCTCGGTGACCGGCAGCGACAGGCGCAGGCGCAGGGCGGTGAACGCGCACAGCAGCGACGACAGCGCCAGCGTCACCGCCAGTGAGAACCACGGCAACGGCAGCAGCTCGGTCCAGTAGGCCACGCCCACGGAGCCGGCCTGGGCCGCCAGCACGAGAATGCGGATGAAGGTCAGGCGCCAGAGGTTCTGACGTGTAGCGGACAACGGTTGTGCGACGGCGAGCATGAGCTCTCCCAATGAGTGCTCCAGGAAAATCGGCTGGAGTATACCGAAGCCGGGCGCCTCGCTGCAGCGATGCGGCAAAGCGCCACACTTTGTCACAGACTCATGATGGCATTTTTGAACCCACTACACTGTTGCCGGTCTGATCGGCCATGCGTGGAACGGATGTCCTCATCCACGCCTTACCTTGCCAAGGAGCTCCACATGCACATTTCCCGTCGCGGCGCCGCCGCCGTTGCCCTGTCCTGCGGCATGCTCGCCAGCCTGCCGACCCTGGCGGCCGATGAGCCTCGCTACAACCAGGTGTCGCTGCGCGCCGAAGTCAGCAAGGAAGTGGCGCGCGACCTGATGGTCGTGACGCTGTACAGCGAAGCCCAGAACAGCGACCCGGGCAAGCTCGCCAAGGAGATCACCGAGACCATGAACAAGGCCGTGCAACAGGCCCGCCAGGTCAAGGACGTGAAGATCAGCCAGGGCAGCCGCAACAGCTACCCGATCTACGACACCAAGGGCCAGAAGATCACCGGCTGGCGCGAGCGCGCCGAGCTGCGCCTGGAAGGCGCCGATTTCCCGGCCCTGTCCAAGCTCACCGGCGAACTGCTGCAGGACCTGAAAATGGGCGGTATGGACTTCTCCATCGCTCCGGCCACGCGCAAGTCCAACGAGGACGAGCTGCTCAAGGACGCCGTCGCCGCCTTCAAGGCCCGCGCCCAGCTGGCCACCGAGGCCCTCGGCGGCAAAGGCTACAAGGTGGTCAGCCTGAACCTCAACAGCAGCGGCTACCCACGTCCGTACCTGCGCAGCGCACCGATGGCGATGATGGCCAAGGGCGCCGCCGACGAGGCCGCGCCGGCACCGGATATCGAGGCAGGCACCAGCGAAGTCAGCATGAGTGCCGATGGCCTGATCGAAGTCCAGGTCCCCTGACCCCTCCAACTGGATGTCCGAGTCGCGTAAAGCGTCTCGGACAGCAGTTTCAGACCTTTCCTACGCACCAAACGGGTGCATCTGCTTGTCACATAAAGTGCGAAATATCTTGTAATTTTCGCCCTTTTCTCCCGCGCAAACGATCAACATTCGCCAAAGTTATATGGATGCGACATCCATGTACGTCCGTACCACTATTTTGGCGCCAACCATCCCGCTGAGTGTTGCATTGGGAACACCCCCTGCATAAGTATCCGCAGGTCGGCTCACGAGGCCGCCTCAATTCGAAAAATGACAACAATGAGGCCACCATGCTCAAACACGCAGTCATTCCGTTCCTGGTTGGCGCAGGCTTGCTAGCCGGCGCACCGTTCGCCCACGCCGCGACCAATCTGGTGTTCTGCTCCGAAGGCAGCCCAGCCGGTTTCGACCCTGGTCAGTACACCACCGGGACCGACTTTGACGCCTCCGCCGAAACCATGTTCAACCGCCTGACCCAGTTCGAGCGCGGCGGTACCAAGGTTATTCCGGGCCTGGCCACCCAGTGGGAGGTTTCCGATGACGGCAAGACCTACACCTTCCACCTGCGCGAAGGCGTGAAGTTCCATACCACCGAGTACTTCAAGCCAACCCGTGCGTTCAACGCCGACGACGTGCTGTTCACCTTCAACCGCATGCTCGACAAGGACCACCCCTTCCGCAAGGCCTACCCCACCGAGTTCCCGTACTTCACCGACATGGGCATGGACAAGAACATCGCCAAGCTCGAGAAGGTCGACGAGCACACCGTGAAGTTCACCCTCAACGACGTCGACGCCGCGTTCATCCAGAACCTGGCCATGAGCTTCGCCTCGATCCAGTCCGCCGAATACGCCGACCAGTTGCTCAAGCAGGGCAAGGCCGCCGATATCAACCAGAAGCCGATCGGCACCGGCCCGTTCGTGTTCAGCAAGTACCAGAAGGACGCGCAGATCCGCTACAAGGGCAACAAGGACTACTGGAAGCCCGAAGACGTCAAGATCGACAACCTGATCTTCGCCATCAGCACCGACGCCTCGGTGCGCATGCAGAAGCTCAAGAAGAACGAATGCCAGGTCACCCTGTTCCCGCGTCCGGCCGACATCAAGCCGCTGCAGGAAGACAAGAAGCTGCAGATGCCTGAACAGGCCGGCTTCAACCTCGGCTACATCGCCTACAACGTGATGGACAAGGTCAAGGGCAGCAACGACGCCAACCCGCTGTCGCAACTCAAGGTGCGCGAAGCGCTGGACATGGCCGTCAACAAGCAGCAGATCATCGAGTCGGTGTACCAGGGCGCCGGCCAGCTGGCGGTCAACGCCATGCCGCCGACCCAATGGTCCTATGACACCACCATCAAGGACGCAAAATACGATCCTGAGAAAGCCAAGCAGCTGCTCAAGGAAGCCGGCGTCAAGGAAGGCACCGAGATAACCCTGTGGGCCATGCCGGTGCAGCGCCCGTACAACCCCAACGCCAAGCTGATGGCCGAAATGCTCCAGTCCGACTGGGCCAAGGTCGGCATCAAGGCCAAGATCGTCAGCTACGAATGGGGCGAGTACATCAAGCGTTCCAAGGGCGGCGAGCAAGGCGCCATGCTGATCGGCTGGAGCGGCGACAACGGTGACCCGGACAACTGGCTCGGCACCCTGTACAGCTGCGACGCCATGAGCGGCAACAACTTCTCCAAGTGGTGCTTCAAGCCCTACGACGACCTGATCAAGCAGGCCAAGGCCACCCCCGACCAGGCCAAGCGCACCGAGCTGTACCAGCAGGCGCAGCACATCCTCAAGGAGCAGGTGCCGATCACCCCGATCGCCCACTCCACCGTGTATCAGCCAATGAGCACGTCCGTGAAGGACTTCAAGATCAGCCCCTTCGGCCTGAACTCCTTCTACGGGGTCAGCGTGAGCAAGTAACGGCCGTGATCGTCCCGCCGGGCTTGCCGGCGGGACGATGACACGACCGGGCGATACGTAGGGCAATTCCCTCACGCTCGCCGGAACGCTCCCGCACCTAAATCAGTAGCGAACCCTGGCTCCCACATTCTGGCGCACCTATCGTCAGGACCGGGATGTTGCAGCCGCGTTTTGCCTGTCGCGGCCCGAAAAAAGACGGACAAAGGATCTGCCATGCGCCTGACCCCACTGTGTTCCACCCTGCTTGCCCTCGGCCTGCTGAGCCAGGCCCCGGCGAGCCTCGCCAATAACCTGGTGTTCTGCTCCGAGGGCAGCCCGGCGGGGTTCGACACCGCCCAGTACACCGCGGCCACCGACAACGACGCCGCCGAGCCGATCTACAACCGCCTGGTCGAGTTCGAGCGTGGCGGTACCGCCGTGCAGCCGGGCCTGGCCACCGACTGGCAGGTGTCCGAGGACGGCCTGAAATACACCTTCCACCTGCGCCCCGGGGTGAAGTTCCACGCCAACAAGGACTTCAAGCCCACCCGCGACTTCAACGCCGACGACGTGCTGTTCACCTTCAACCGCATGCTCGACAAGAACCACCCCTTCCGCCAGGCCTACCCCACCGAGTTCCCGTACTTCATCAGCATGGGCCTGGACAAGAACATCGCCAGCGTCGAGAAGACTGACCCGCTGACCGTGGTCTTCACCCTCAACAAGGTCGACGCCGCATTCCTTCAGAACATCGCCATGGCCTTCGCCTCGATCCTCTCCGCCGAGTACGCCGAGCACCTGCTGGCCGGCGGCAAGGCCAGCGACATCAACCAGAAGCCGATCGGTACCGGCCCGTTCGTGTTCCAGCGCTACCAGAAGGATTCGCAGATCCGCTTCAAGGGCAACAAGGACTACTGGGCGCCGGACCGGGTGAAGATCGACAACCTGGTGTTCTCGATCAACGTCGACCCGTCGGTGCGTATCCAGAAGCTGCGCCGCAACGAGTGCCAGATCACCCTGCACCCACGTCCGGCCGACCTGCCGGCGCTCAAGCAGGACGGCAAGCTGCAGGTGATGACCCAGCCCGGCTTCAACCTCGGCTACATCGCCTACAACACCCAACACCCGCCGTTCGACCGCCTGGAAGTGCGTCAGGCCATGGACATGGCGGTGAACAAGAAAGCGATCATCGAGGCGGTCTACCAGGACGCCGGCCAGGCCGCGTCGAACGCCATGCCGCCGACCCAGTGGTCCTACGACAAGTCGATCAAGGACGCGCCCTTCGATCCGGAAAAAGCCAAGCAACTGCTCAAACAGGCCGGGGTCAAGGAAGGCACCGAGATCACCCTGTGGGCCATGCCGGTGCAGCGCCCCTACAACCCCAATGCCAAGCTGATGGCCGAAATGCTCCAGTCCGACTGGAGCAAGCTCGGCTTCAAGGTGCGCATCGTCAGCTACGAGTGGGGTGAATACCTCAAGCGCATGAAGAACGGCGAGCACGATATCGCCCTGATCGGCTGGACCGGCGACAACGGCGACCCGGACAACTGGCTGGGCACGCTGTTCAGTTGCGACGCCATCGGCAGCAACAACTACTCGCTGTGGTGCGACACGCAGTACGACGCCCTGGTCAAGAAAGCCAAGCAGGTCACCGACCGCGACCAGCGCACCAGCCTCTACGAACAAGCCCAGCAACGCCTCAAGCAACAGGTGCCGATCACCCCGGTCGCGCACTCCACGGTCAACCAGCCGCTGAGCATCAGCGTGAAAGACTTCAAGGTCAGCCCCTTCGGACGCAACGTTTTCTCCGGCGTCAGCATCGATTGACCCTGCATCGCCCGGCCGGGAGTGCGACCCACTCCCGCGCCCGCGTGCAGCCCGGATTTGCCTGGCAACCCCAAGGCAGACACTGCAGTACCGCGTCACCGTGACAAGCCCGGCCCACGAGGTCGGGTGATAACTAAAAAAATATCAGGGAGCTTTCATGTTGATTCGTACCACCACCACCGCACTGGCCTTGTCCGTGGGCGCCTTCTGCGCCCTCGCCCAGGCCGAACCGATGAGCCAGGACTTCGTGCCGATCGCGCTCAAGTCCAGCAGTGAGCAGGCCGAGGCCAAGGGCTTCATCGATGGCCAGAGCCTGTCCGGCAGCACCCGCAACTGGTACGCCCGCGAACGCGCCACCCGCGCGCCGCTGTGGAAGTACTACAAGAGCGACGGCACCCGCCACGACACCCACAGCCGTGACAACTGGGTCCAGGGCACCATCCTCAACTACAGCTCGGGCTTCACCGAAGGCACCGTGGGCTTCGCCGTCGAGGCCGCGGCCTACAACGCCATCGCCCTCGAGCAGGGCCGCGCCGCCGTGGCCGGCCCGAACAACCGTACGCTGACCCACAGCGACGGCGATCCGATCGGCCAGTGGAGCAAGATGGGCCTGGGCAACGTCAAGGCGCGCATCTCCAACACCACGCTGACCGTGGGCCGCCAGTCGGTGGACACGCCGATGATCGCCTATATCGGCAACCGTGCGCTGCCTTCGAGCTTCCAGGGCGCGTTCCTGCACAGCGCCGAGTTCGAGAACCTGTCGTTCGACGTGGGTACCTTCGACCGCGTCTCGCCGCGTACCGAGCAGAGCCTGAGCAAGTTCCGCAGCGAATACGGCAACGGTGTGGAAACCGACCGCGCCAGCACCGTCGGCATCAACTACCAGCCGCTCAAGAGCCTGACCACCAGCCTCTACGCCACCAAGGTCGAGGACTTCTGGAACCAGTACTACTTCGGCGCCAACCACGTGCTGGGTGACAGCGCGGTGCTGAGCCTGACCACCGGTCTGAACTACTACAAGACCGTGGACGAAGGCAGCAAGAAGATGGGCGAGATCGACAACGACACCTACAGCCTGTCGTTCGGCCTGACCCACCAGGCCCACACCCTCACCGCCTCCTGGCAGCAGGTCAACGGCAACGAGTACTTCGACTACCTGCACGAAACCAACGGCATCTACCTGGCCAACTCCCTGCTGTCGGACTTCAACGGCCCGAACGAAAAATCCCTGCAGATCAGCTATGTGCTGAACATGGCGCCGTATGGCGTGCCGGGCCTGAAGTTCAACGTCTACAACGCCCGCGGCTGGGACATCGACGGTACCCACTACAAGGGCACCGCCTATGACGTCCGTGGCCAGGACGGCGAGAACCACTACGAGTGGGGCATCGGCACCAGCTACGCGGTACAGAGCGGCATGCTGAAGGACACCACCATCCGCGCCACCTATACCGCCCACCGTGCGAGCAAGGCGCAGAGCGACGGCAGCCTCGACGAGTTCCGCGTCGTCACCACCATTCCGTTCAACATCCTCTGACCGTTGGCGCCACGGCCCGACTCCCCACGGGCCGTGGCGGCTACGCTGGAACTAGCACTGCAGGGAGGTTCCATGAAAATGCTACCGCTACGTGCTGCCTTGGCAGCCGTCATCCTGGGCGCCGCATCGAATCTGGCGGCCAAGCCGCTGGTGGTGTGCACCGAAGCCAGCCCGGAAGGCTTCGACATTGTCCAGTACACCACCGCCGTCACCGCCGACGCCACGGCCGAGGCCATCTTCAACCGCCTGGTCGACTTCAAGCCCGGCACCACCGAGATCCAGCCGGCCCTGGCCACGAGCTGGGAGGTCAGCCCCGACGGGCTGGTGTATACCTTCCATCTGCGCGAAGGCGTCAAGTTCCACACCACCGACTACTTCACCCCCACCCGCGACTTCAATGCCGATGACGTGCTGTGGAGCCTGAACCGCCAACTGAAGAAAGACCACCCGTGGCACGACAAGACCAGCGTCGGCTACCCCTATTTCGAGAGCATGGCCTTCAAGGACCTGCTCAAGTCGGTCGAGAAGACCGACGACCACACCGTGGTGATCACCCTGACTCGCCCGGAAGCGCCCTTCCTGCGCGACCTGGCCATGGCCTTCACCTCGATCTACTCCGCCGAGTACGGCGACCAGCTGCTCAAGGCCGGCAAGACCTCCGACCTCAACAGCAAGCCGGTCGGCACCGGCCCGTTCGTGTTCCAGCGCTACAGCAAGGATGCCCAGGTTCGCTACAAGGCCAACCCGGACTACTTCCGCGGCAAGCCGCCAGCCGACGGGCTGATCTTCGCCATCGCCACCGACAGCAACGTGCGCCTGCAGAAACTGCGCGCCAACGAGTGCCAGATCGCCCTGTATCCCAAGCCTGACGACGTGCCGGGCATCAAGACCGATCCGAAACTCAAGGTCGCCGAGATCGAGGCGCTGGTCACCGGCTACATCTCGATGAACACCCAGCACAAGTACCTGAGCGACGTGCGCGTGCGCAAGGCGATCAACATGGCCTTCGACCGCCAGACCCACGTCGACCAGCTGTTCGGCAAGGGCAACGCGCTGCCGGGCGTCAACCCGTACCCGCCGACCATGATCGGCTACAACACCGACAACAAGAACCCGCCCCACGACCTCGACAAGGCCCGCGCCCTGCTCAAGGAAGCCGGTGTGCCGGAAGGCACGGTGATCACCCTGTTCACCCGCAACGGTGGCGGCCCGACCAACCCCAACCCGCGTCTCTCGGCCGAAATGCTCCAGTCCGACCTGGCCAAGATTGGCATCAAGCTCGACATCCGCGTGATGGAATGGGCCGAGATGCTGCGTCGCGCCAAGAAGGGCGAGGCCGACCTGGTGTCGGCGGGCTGGGCCGGCGACAACGGCGACCCGGACAACTTCCTCACGCCGATGCTCAGCTGCGATGCGGTCAAGAGCGGCGAGAACTATGCGCGCTGGTGCAACCAGAAATTCCAGGACCTGATCACCCGCGCCCGCGAAGTGATCGACAACGACGAGCGCGCCAGGCTCTATAACGAGGCTTTGGCGGTGTACGATGAAGACCAGCCGTGGATCAGCATGGCCCACCCGAAAATGTTCACCGCCATGCGCGAGAACGTCGAAGGCTATGTGATCAACCCACTGACCAACAACAACTTCGCCACCACCAAGGTGAAGTAGAACAACAACAGCCGCCGGACCTTGTGCAAGAGGCCCCGGCGGCACTGCCGTTACCGGCTGATGAGGTACCCCTGACAATGTTGAGTTTTATTGCCCGACGCCTGGGTCTGCTGATCCCGACGTTCTTCGGTATCACCCTGCTGACCTTCGCGCTCATACGCCTGATTCCCGGCGACCCGGTCGAAGTGATGATGGGCGAACGCCGTGTCGACCCAGAAATGCACGCCCAGGCCATGGAGCGCCTGGGCCTGAACAAACCGCTGCCGGCCCAGTACCTGGACTATGTCGGCAAGCTCGCCCAGGGCGACCTCGGCGAATCCCTGCGCACCCGTGAGAGCGTATGGAACGAATTCCTCACCCTGTTCCCGGCAACGCTGGAGCTGGCCATGGCCGCCCTGCTGTTCGCCGGGGTCATCGGCCTGCTGGCCGGGGTGATCGCCGCGCTCAAGCGCGGCTCCCTGTTCGACCACGGGGTGATGGGCATCTCGCTGGCCGGCTACTCGATGCCGATCTTCTGGTGGGGCCTGATCCTGATCATGTTCTTCTCGGTAAGCCTGGGCTGGACGCCGGTCTCCGGGCGCATCGACCTGCTCTACGACATCGAGCCGAAAACCGGCTTCATGCTCATCGACACCCTGCTCAGCGACGAGGAAGGCGCGTTCAAGGACGCGGTGATGCACCTGATCCTGCCGGCCATCGTGCTGGGTACCATCCCGCTGGCGGTGATCGCCCGCATGACCCGTTCGTCGATGCTCGAAGTGCTGCGCGAGGACTACATTCGTACCGCCCGCGCCAAGGGCCTGTCGCCGTCCCGCGTGGTGTTCATCCACGGCCTGCGCAACGCACTGATCCCGGTGCTGACCGTGTTCGGCCTGCAGGTCGGCACGCTGCTGGCCGGCGCCGTGCTCACCGAAACCATCTTCTCCTGGCCGGGCATCGGCAAATGGCTGATCGAGGCCATCGGTGCCCGTGACTACCCCGTGGTCCAGAACGGCATCCTGTTGATCGCCTGCCTGGTGATCCTGGTCAACTTCGTCGTGGACATCCTCTACGGCCTGGCCAACCCACGCATCCGTCATCAGCGCTGAGGACTCCGCCATGACCAGCCCAATTCCGAAATCCGTCACCCCGCCCAGCGTGGTTGACCAAAGCTTGCTCTACCCCTCGCCGTACAAAGAGTTCTGGCAGGCCTTCTCGCGCAACAAGGGCGCGGTGGCCGGCCTGGCCTTCATGACCCTGGTGGTGTTCTGCGCCCTGTTCGCCCCCTGGGTCGCACCGCACAACCCCAGCGAGCAGTACCGCGAATTTCTGCTCACCCCGCCGGTGTGGCTCGAAGGAGGCACCTGGCAGTTCATCCTCGGCACCGACGAACTGGGCCGCGACCTGCTCTCGCGCCTGATCCAGGGCGCCCGTCTGTCGCTGCTGATCGGCCTGTCGTCGGTGGTGATGTCGCTGATCCCGGGCATCCTGCTGGGCCTGCTGGCCGGCTTCTTCCCACAGATCCTCGGCCCCTCGATCATGCGCCTGATGGACGTGATGCTGGCCCTGCCGTCGCTGCTGCTGGCCGTGGCCATCGTCGCCATCCTCGGCCCTGGCCTGATCAACACGGTGATCGCGATCGCCATCGTCTCGCTGCCCTCCTACGTGCGCCTGACCCGCGCCGCGGTGATGGGCGAGCTGAACCGCGACTACGTCACCGCCGCGCGCCTGGCCGGCGCCGGCCTGCCACGCCTGATGTTCGTCACCGTGCTGCCCAACTGCATGGCGCCGCTGATCGTCCAGGCCACCCTGAGCTTCTCCTCGGCGATCCTCGACGCCGCCGCCCTGGGCTTCCTCGGCCTCGGCGTCCAGCCACCGACCCCCGAGTGGGGCACCATGCTGGCCTCGGCCCGCGACTACATCGAGCGCGCCTGGTGGGTGGTGAGCCTGCCTGGCCTGACCATCCTGCTCAGTGTGCTGGCAATCAACCTGATGGGCGACGGCCTGCGCGACGCGCTGGACCCGAAACTCAAGAACGCCGCCTGAGGAGACCGCCATGTCACTGTTGCAGATCAACAACCTGAACGTGCGCTTCGGCGACGCCAATGCCGTACCCGTGGTGGACGGCCTCGAGCTGAGCGTGGACGCCGGCGAGATCCTCGCCATCGTCGGCGAGTCCGGCTCCGGCAAGTCCGTCACCATGATGGCCCTGATGGGTCTGATCGACGCCCCCGGGCGCATCACCGCCGACGTGCTCAACTTCGACGGCATCGACATGCTCAAGCTCAGCGGCCGCCAGCGCCGCAAAGTGGTGGGCAAGGACATCGCCATGGTCTTCCAGGACCCGATGACCGCGCTCAACCCCAGCTACACCGTGGGTTACCAGATCGAGGAAGTGCTGCGCCAGCACCTTGGCCTGAAAGGCAAGGCCGCGCGCCAGCGTGCCCTGGAACTGCTTAAGAAGGTCGAGATCCCAGCCGCCGAAAGCCGCCTGGACGCCTACCCGCACCAGCTGTCCGGCGGCATGAGCCAGCGCGTGGCAATCGCCATGGCCATCGCCGGCGAACCGAAGCTGCTGATCGCCGACGAACCGACCACAGCCCTGGACGTGACCATCCAGGCGCAGATCATGGAGCTGCTGGTCAACCTGCAGAAAGAGCGCAACATGGCGCTCATTCTCATCACCCACGACCTGGCGGTAGTCGCCGAGACCGCCAAGCGCGTATGCGTGATGTACGCGGGCCAGGCCGTCGAGGTCGGCCAGGTGCCGGAACTGTTCGACATCCCCGCCCACCCGTACAGCGAAGCGCTGCTGGCGGCCATCCCCGAGCACAGCATCGGTGCCGAGCGCCTGGCCACCCTGCCCGGCATCGTCCCCGGCCGCTATGACCGCCCGCAGGGCTGCCTGCTGTCGCCGCGCTGCCCCTATGTGCAGGAAAACTGCCGCCGGCAGCGCCCGGCCCTCGATCCCCAGGCCCACAGCCTGGTGCGTTGCTTCTATCCGCTGAACCAGGAGGTGGCGTGATGGCCGTCGTTCTTTCCGCTCGTGAGCTGACCCGCCACTACGAAGTCTCTCGCGGCATGTTCAAGGGCCATGCGCTGGTCCGCGCGCTCAACGGCGTGTCGTTCGAACTGGAGGCCGGCAAGACCCTGGCCGTGGTCGGTGAGTCCGGTTGCGGCAAGTCCACCCTGGCCCGGGCCCTGACCCTGATCGAGGAACCCTCCTCCGGCTCGCTGCAAATCGCCGGCCACGAGGTCAAGGGCGCCAGCAAGGACCAGCGCAAGCAACTGCGCCGCGACGTGCAGATGGTGTTCCAGAGCCCCTACGCCTCGCTCAACCCACGGCAGAAGATCGGCGACCAGCTCGCCGAGCCGCTGCTGATCAACACCTCGCTGAGCAAGACCGAGCGTCGCGAGAAAGTGCAGAAGATGATGGAGCAGGTGGGCCTGCGCCCCGAGCACTACCAGCGTTATCCGCACATGTTCTCCGGCGGCCAGCGCCAGCGTATCGCCCTGGCTCGGGCGATGATGCTGCAACCCAAGGTGCTGGTGGCGGACGAACCCACCTCCGCCCTCGACGTGTCCATCCAGGCCCAGGTGCTGAACCTGTTCATGGACCTGCAGAAGGAGTTCAACACCGCCTACGTGTTCATCTCCCACAACCTGGCGGTGGTACGCCATGTGGCCGACCAGGTGCTGGTGATGTACCTCGGGCGGCCAGCGGAGATGGGACCGAAGGAGGACATCTACGAGAAGCCGCTGCACCCGTACACCCAGGCGCTTTTGTCGGCGACTCCGGCGATCCATCCGGATCCGCTGAAGCCGAAGATCCGTATTGCCGGTGAGCTGCCCAACCCGTTGAATCCGCCGGATGGCTGCGCGTTCCACAAGCGCTGCCCGCATGCCACCGAGCGTTGCGCCAAGGAAGTGCCGGCGTTGCGGCAGGTGAGTACGCGGCAGGTGGCGTGTCACTATGCCGAGCAATTTCTTTAGCCTTTAGAAAGCAGGGGCCGCCTTGCGGCCCTCTCGCGACACAAGGCCGCTCCTACAGGGGATCGCGTAACCCTGTAGGAGCGGCCTTGTGCCGCGAAAGGGCCGCAGGGCGGCCCCAGTGATCTCAATGCATAAAGAACCAGATCAGGATGATCACCGGAATCGGCACCCCAATCATCCACAGCAGTATCGAGCGCATGGCCGTTCTCCTCGTTCGGTGTTGAACAAAAGAGGTGCAGCCCCCATGCCAGCTGTATCAAAAAATTACATACATACGAATCAAGCCCTTAGCCGGTAACCGCTCAGGAAAACCGTGCAAAATGCCGGGTCCACGTCCTTGCGCCTGGGTTTTCTGCAATGCACTATCGGGCCCATGATCAGCACTCCCCTTCCCGACGGCCCCGGGCAGACCCCGCTCACCGCCGACACCGTCATGCGTTACCACCTGTGCTGGAAGCATCGCGACCTGGACGGGGTGATGGCGCTCTACCACCCGGACATCCAGTACCACGATTTCTTCCAGAACCGCGTGCTCGGCTTCGACGAGCTGCGCGACTACGTGCGCGCCTGCCTGCCCCATGAAGCCGGCGAGGATATCGTCCACAGCGACCGCATCCGCGTCGACGGTTGCACCGCGTTCATCCAGTACCAGGTCACGGTCCAGGGGGGCGAGGGGTTGGTGGCGTTCCAGTCCAGCGAGGCGATCACGGTCAGGGACGGGCTGATCTGGCGGGTCAACGAATACGCCACCCTGGTGCGCCAGGGCGGCAACGCCAGCCTGCCGGGTGGCCCGCGTCCGGCGACCAGCCGCCTGGGCCTGTCACCGCGCCAGCTGTCGACCATGGCCCAGGACCTGGAGCATTACTTCCAGGCCCAACGCCCCTATCTCGACCCGGAACTCGACCTGCAGCAGGTCGCCGACGAAAGCGGCTACAGCCGCAACCAGATTTCCTACCTGCTCAACCAGGTGCTCGGCCAGAGCTTCTACCGCTACGTCAACCAGGCGCGCCTGCAACACCTGATGGCCAGCCTCGGCGCCGACAGTGCGCGCACGCCCATCGACGAACTGGCGTTCAACGCCGGTTTCAACTCGCTGTCGGCCTTCTACAAGTGCTTCCGCGAACACACCGGCCTGTCGCCCAAGGCCTACCTCAAGCAAATTTCCCTGCGTGCACGCACGTAAGACAGCCCCGCCGGTGCTTCACTAGGATCGTCCACAGACCTTGACCGGATGTGGAGCCCGACCCGATGCAACCCCTGCGCACGATCAGCCTGTGGATGGACCAGCTCGACGAGCCGCTATGCGCACGCTCGGCCCTGCGCCAGGACCTGGACCTCGATGTGTGCATCATTGGTGCCGGCTACACCGGCCTGTGGACCGCCTACTACCTCAAGCGCCAGGCACCGCAGCTGAACATCGCCGTGATCGAGGCCAACATCGCCGGCTTCGGCGCCTCCGGGCGCAACGGCGGCTGGCTGATGGGCAACCTGCTGGGCGAGGATCGCCTGCTCGCCACGCTCTCGCCGCAGCAGCGGCGTGAAAGCATCGACCTGCTGCACGGCATCCCCGACGAAGTCCACGACGTGCTGCTGCGCGAAGGCATCGCCTGCGACTACCGCAAGGGCGGGGTGCTGTACTGCGCCGCCCGCTACCCGGAACAGGAGCGCAGCCTGCGCGCCTGGCTCGATGACCTCTATCGCCAGGGCATGAACGAGGACGACTACCGCTGGCTGCGCCCCGAACAGCTGGATGCCCAGTTGAAGGTGAGCAACCCCTACGGCGCCCTCTACAGCCCGCATGTGGCCACGATCCAACCGGCCAGATTGGTGCGCGGCCTGGCGCGGACGGTCGAGGCCATGGGCGTGCCGATCTACGAGAACACCCCGGCCATCGACTGGCAGACCGGCGAAGTGCGCACTCCGCTGGCACGCATCCGCAGCCACTGGGTGGTGCCCGCCGTCGAAGGCTACGCCGCCAGCCTGCCACCGCTTGGGCGTCACCAGTTGCCGGTGCAGAGCCTGCTGGTGGCCACCGAGCCACTGCCCGAGTCGACCTGGGAACAGATCGGCCTGAGCCAGGGCCAGGCCTTCAGCGAGAACAGCCGCCAGGTTACGTATGGCCAGCGCAGCGCCGACAACCGCCTGGTGTTCGGTGCCCGTGGCGGCTACCGCTTCGGCGGTCGCCTGCGCGAGGACTTCACCCTCACCGACAACGAGATCGAGCTACGCCGCTACCTGTTCGGCGAACTGTTCCCGCAGCTCAAGCATGTACGCATCACCCACTCCTGGGGCGGCAACCTGGGCATGGCCCGGCGCTTCCGCCCGCACATGCTGTGCGATCGCCAGCGCGGCATCGCCCTGTCCGGGGGCTACGGCGGCGAAGGCGTCGGCGCCACCAACTTGGGCGGGCGCACCCTGGCGGCACTGATCCTTGGCCAGCACAACGCGCTCACCGCCCAGCCCTGGGTACATGACAACCGCCCACTGTCGAGCCTGGCCAGCTGGCCACCGGAGCCCTGCCGCTGGCTGGGCTACAACGCGATCATCCAGAGTTTCGTCCACGAGGACCGGACCCTCGCCAACCCAGCCAGCGCCCCCTGGCGGCGGCGCCTGGCCAGCGGGTTGGCCGACTTCATGGAAGGCTTCATGCACTGACTTCCCTTCATCACCACACAGGATCCACCGGTCATGAGCATCACCCAGTTCAAGCACACCGACAGCGTTATCCTGGACAGCTCCACCCCGGTCGCCGTGCCCCTCGGCGAGCCGGTCGCGGTCACCTCAGTCACCTGCGTCGAACGCAGCGACGGCGTCGAGACCGGAATCTGGGAGTGCACCCCGGGGCGCTGGCGCCGGCAGATCGTGCAGCAGGAGTTCTGCCACTTCATCAAGGGCCGCTGCACCTTCACCCCAGACGGTGGCGAGCCGCTACTCATAGAAGCCGGAGACGCCCTGATGCTACCGGCCAACAGCCTCGGTACCTGGGATATCCAGGAGACCGTGCGCAAGACCTACGTCCTGATTTTCTGATCCGCTGATCGCCTGCCTTCGATAACAACAGACAAAGCAAGGTAACCCCGACATGCGCACACTCCTTCTCGCCCCCCTGATGCTGGCCGCAAGCGTCGCCGGCGCCGCCGACTCGGTGAAGATCTACAACTGGTCGAGCTACATCGCCCCGGACACCCTGAAGAGCTTCCAGCAAGCCACCGGCATCGTGCCCACCTACGATGTGTTCGACAGCAACGAGACCCTCGACGGCAAGCTGATGACCGGCAACTCCGGATACGACGTGGTATTCCCCTCCAACCACTTCATGGCTCGGCAGATCCAGGGCAAGGCCCTGAAAAAATTGGACAAGGCGCAGCTGCCGAACTGGAAGAACCTCAACCCGGTGCTGCTCAAGGCCCTGGAGGTGAACGACCCGGGCAACCAGTACGGCTTCCCATACCTGTGGGGCAGCACCGGCATCGGCTACAACATCGACAAGGTCAAGGCGGTGCTCGGCGACAACGCGCCCATCGACTCGTGGGACCTGTTCTTCAAGCCCGAATACCTCTCCAAGCTCAAGAGCTGCGGCGTGGCGGTGCTGGACAACGGCCCCGAGCTGCTACCGATAGCCCTGCACTACCTGGGCCTGCCGCACCACAGCCAGAACCCGGCGGACTACGACAAGGCCAAGGCGTTGCTGATGAAGGTGCGACCGTACATCAGCTACTTCCACTCCTCGAAGTACACCGGCGACCTGGCCAATGGTGACGTGTGCCTGGTGGTGGGCTTCTCGGGTGACGTGCTGCAGGCAATGAACCGCGCCGAGGAGGCGAAGAACGGGGTGAAGGTGGGCTACTCGATTCCGAAGGAAGGCGCGCCGATGTGGTTCGACATGGTCGCCATGCCGGCCGATGCGCCCAGCGAGAAGGCCGGGTACGCGTACATGAACTATCTGTTGCAGCCGCAGGTGATGGCGAACATCAGCAACTTCGTGCAGTACGCCAATGGCAACCAGCAGGCCGACGCGCTGGTGGACCCGGCGATGAAGGGCAACACGATGATCTACCCGAGCGCGGATGTGATGAGCAAGCTGTATGCCCTGGAGGCGATGCCGGCGAAGATCGACCGGGTCAGGACGCGGATCTGGACCAGCATAAAAGCGGGGAACTAGAAGTATTCGGGGGAGCGGGCTTGCCCCGCGAACTCCGGCAAAGCCGGTGTCATACCCAGCCTCGCCGACCAAAAAGATCACTGTACTTCGCATCTGAATGCAGCAACCTGATTGCAGGAACTCCAGTGAGAATACCGGAGGACGCAGGTCCGAATCGTCAGCCTCGCCTGCCATATGACGTGCCCTGAACTGATGCGATACCCTCCAGGCAACCAGATCACCCACCGATCTGTAAGCTGATGCTGCGCTACTGCCCCGGGCTGAGCACCCGCTCCAACTCCGCCGCCCTGTCCTTGCTCATGTCCATCTCACACATCGCGCCTTCGATGCGGTAGATGCTGCCGTTGCTCAACTTGCCGTGGAAGGCGCAGTTGCCGTCGCGGTATTTCATCCAGGTGCGCTGGACTTCGCGCAGGTCCTTCTGCTGCTGGCTGTCGAGCTTGGCCATCAACTGCTTGTAGACCCGGTTCAACCGATCATCCTGCAACTGGGTCTCGGCCTGGATGCAGGCACCCATGGCCAGGGTGCTGGAGGCCTTGTCCATGCACTGGGTGTAGGTGGGCGAATAGTCCTCGGCCTGGGCGCCGGCGGCGATCAGCAGGGCGGCGGCGCCGACCAGGCAATGCTTGAACATGGGCTTTCCTTTTCGCAAATGGATGCGGCACAGCCTAGCACCCTGCCCCACCTTGGTTCACGCACAGCGCCTGGATCCGCGCCCGCAGCCAGCGGTGCCCGGCATCGCCGTCACGCCGCGAGTGCCAGGCCTGGGCGAAAGCGAACGGCGAGATCGCCAGGGGCGGCGCGAACCGGCGCAGCGCCGGGTCCAGCCGGGCACCGGCAAGGCTGCGCCGGGCCACGGTGAGCACCAGGTCGGTCCCGGCAATGACACTTTGGGCCACACCCCAATGCGGCAAGGTCAGGGCGATGCGTCGGCGGGCGCCCAAGCTGGCCAAGGCCTGGTCGATCTCATTGTCGATGCCGGGGCGTACCGCCACCAGCACATGGGGCCGCGCCAGCCACGGTTCGAGCGCCAGTCCGCCACGGGGCGGAAGGCTGGCGCGGTCGGCCAGGCAGACGAAGGACTCCTCGAACAGCACCTGCTGGGCCATTTCCGTCGGCAACTCCGGGAACACGCCCAGCGCCAGGTCTGCCTCGCCATCGATCAACTGGCCGAGCATCGCCTCGCGGCTGCCCTGGGACACCACCAGGTCAATGCCTGGCGCCTCGCGCCGCAGCTGGCGCATCAGCGATGGCAACACCACGCGGGCGCCGTAGTCGGACATCGCCAGACGAAACGTGCGCCGCGCCCGCGCCGGCTCGAATCCCGGCGTGCCAAGCAGGCCGTCGAGTTGCTGCAACGCCTCCTGCAACGGTGCCTGCAGGGCCTCGGCGCGGGCTGTCAGTTGCAGGCGGCCACCGCGTCGCACCAGCAGCGGGTCGGCGAACAGCTCGCGCAACTGCGCCAGGGCATGGCTGACCGCCGGCTGGCTGCGATGCAGGCGCAAGGCCGCGCGGGAGACATGTTGCTCACTGAGCAGGGCATGCAGGGTCAGCAACAAGTTGAGGTCGATGCGACGCAGATCATCCATGGCACGAATACAGCCTGTGCGAAGTTCGAATTTCCATCATTTAAATGCATGATCGAGACTAAGGCCAGTGTTCTGATCAGGAGTAGACACCATGCCCGCCAGCCTCTTCGCCGCCCTCCCCTTGCTCATCGCCCTGCTCGCCGGGGCCGCCGTGCCGTTCCAGGCCGGCAGCAACGCCGCGCTCGGGCGCCTGCTCGGCCATCCGCTATGGGCCGCCGGGGTATCGTTGCTGGTCAGCCTGCTGATGCTGGTGCCGGCCCTGCTGCTGATGCGCGCGCCGCTGGCGCAGGTGCAGCAGCTGGCACATGCGCCCTGGTGGGCCTGGTTCGGCGGGGTCGCCGGGGTGCTGTACATCACCGCCGCGCTGGTGCTGACGCCGCGCCTGGGGGCGGCGGGGTTTATCGTCTGCGTGGTGGCCGGGCAGGTACTGTCGTCGCTGCTGATCGACCAGTTTGGCTTGATGGGGTTGCCGGAGCGGCCGGTGAACCTGTTGCGGCTGGCGGGAGTGGGAATGATCGTGCTCGGGATGATCGTGGTGCAGTGGGGCACGGCGCGTTGAGCGCTTGCCCCGCGATGCACCATCACAAGGTGTGCGGCTGCTCCGGCGGCACGATCACCTTGTGCGGCTCGAAGCGCAGCGAGGGCATCTGCGTACCAGCATACAGCGCCACGCTCAGGGCAGCGATCAGCGCCACATCGAGCCAGCCCCAGCCCGGCACCTGCGCCGCCGAACGCGCCTTCCAGCACCACCACAGCTGCCCCAGGCAGAACACCAGGATCGCCAGCAGCCACAGGTAGAAGCCCGCGCCGAAGCCGGTCACATCCTGGAAGGCGTAGCTCTGATTGTCCGGCAAGCGGGTGATGGCGAAGCTGCTGGCCGCCAGGTACAGCGCCGCCAGCCCGCCCACCAGCGCCAGGCGGCGGAACCGGCGGTGAGCAAGGACTGCCAGCGCCAATAGCGGGTTGGCGAACCACTGGTACAGACCGAAGGCGATGCCCCAGGGGCCGTAGAGCAGCATCTGCAACGCCGGCACATGCCGACCCGCCCCCGTCAGGGCGCCATCGAAGGCCAGGCTCAGCAGGTACAGGGCGAGGCTGGTGGTCAGGTAGAAAGCGGGCAAGTCAGGTACCTGGAGAAAACGGGACAAGCTGCGACCTTAACCCAGCCCTGGCGTCTTTCCAAACTCGACGGAGCGCGCTGCTTCAGCGTGTCTCAGCCTGATCCATCGACTGGGTGGAGCTGCTTATTTGAATGCGCAGGCTCGGCATCAGCGTCCCGGCGTAGATCGTCGCCGCCAGCACTGCGATCAGCCCCAGGTCGTACCAACGCCAACCCGGCATACCCGCCGTCGAACGCACCTTGCGGCACCACCAGCCCTGCCCCAGGCAGAACAGCAGGATCGCCAGTGTCCACAAGTAGTACCCGGCGCCAAATCCGGTCAGGGGTTGGATGTCATAGCTGCGGTTGTCCGGCACCCGCTCGATGCCAAGGCAACTGAGGGCCAGGCCCAACGCGATCATCCCGGCTGCAAGCGCCAGCCGGCGAAAACGCCGGTGAGCAAGCAGCGCCAGCCCCAGCAGCGGATTGGCAAACCACTGGTAGAGCCCCATGGCAATGCCCCAAGGCCCCATGAGCACTATCTGCAAGGCGGGCATATGCCCGTCGACGCCCATCAGGATGCCGTCGAAACACAGGCACAGCAGGAACAGCAGCAAGGTGAACGTCACGTAGAAAGCAGGCAAAGCACGGGCTCCATCCCATCAGCGAAAGGCTCGTCCATGACACGCGGGCATCAGGCCACGGGCGGTTCGAGCAGCAGGCCGTACAACCCAGAATCGGACAGTTCACCCGCCACGCACCAACGGGCGCGCAAGGTGCCTTCCAGGACGAACCCCTGGCGCTCCAAGGTACGCGCCGAGCCCTGGTTGCGCGGGTCGATCTCCGCCTCCAGGCGACGCAGGTGCAGGGTGTGGGCGAGGTAGTCGATGAAGCAGGTCAGCGCCTCGTCCATATAGCCCCGGCCCTGGGCGGACTTGGCCAGGCAATAGCCGATCTCGCCACGGCGCGAGCCCTCCTCGAGGTTGAACAGCTGGACCATGCCGATCAGCTCGCCGTTGTCGCGGCGGTACATGCCCAGCTTGAGCAACTGGCCGGCAGCATAGGCCTCGCGGTCGGCGGCCAGGGCGCTTTCGGCCTCGGCCAGGGTTTGCCAGGGGGCGTGGTACCAGTAACGCATTACTTCCGGGTCGGCCATGATGGTCAGCCACTGCTGCGCGTCGCCATGGCGCATGGGGCGCAGCTGCAGGCGTGGGCTTTCAAGGCACAGGTCGCTGGGGAAACTGCGGGGGTCGGGCACGCCGGGACTCCTGTCCGGTGGTGGGGAGGATGACAGTCTAGCGTCAGTGGATGCCCGGACGCACGCGTGCGAGACAGGCCGAAAGGGTTGGTGGATAACGAAAGTTATCCTCTCATGCACCCAATAGCGCCTGCCTCGATGGGTCCACGGATATCTGGGACCCTGGCATCGGTAACATTGAATATCACGCCCCTGTGCAGCAGATTTCATTACTGGTGCCTGACCTAGCATTTCTACCAGGTGTCAGACATAAGGGACTCTGTTAAATGTATGGACGTGCGGACACAGTCAGACTTACATACACCTGCGCGACGTAGGCAACCATTGAACCGTACTATCCTACTTGGAAACGGCCATGTCTATTGAAAAAAACACCCCCCAATCCCTGGAAAAACCTGAGATAGAAGAAGCGCCCAGCGGAGAGTTAAACTGGTATGACCTGAACGGCAAAAATTTCAATACCATCATTAGAGACCTACCCTCCGACGCCGTCGACAAAGAACTGAAACTGACGTGGCTGGGCACCACCGCTGACGGAGAAGAGTTAGATCCCGAATACAAAAAGCATACCGTACAATGGCCTGATATCTTCAACGGCCTCAAGATCGAACTGGAAAATGACCTCGCAAAGTCCGTAGTGGGCGGGAGCGCAGAAATTTATTATGAAATCGCACCTGACCTCAAGTCCCCTTCACTGAACATCACTGTAATCGATGGTACACCCGAATCAGATCTCAAAGCCCCTGAAGTCACAGAAGCCATTGGCTCAGCATTGAGTCCGGACCGGGTAAACGAAGACGGGGCGACAGTACTGATCAAGACAGTAGCGCCTATCGTGGAGGGTGATGAAATCCTGCTTAAAGTCGTCGCAACCAATGCTGATGGAACGCCGATTAAACTTAACCCAAAGGCTGAAGCGGGAGCACAACATACAGTGTTCAGCATTGCCAAGGGCCTGATCGACGCGATCACCGGTGGCTCGCTAGCACTCCACTATACGGCAAAAGAAAAAACCTCACCAACCCTGGAATTAAGCGTGGATTACGGGATCATCCCACCCGAACTTGATGGCGCAATAGACCCGCAAAAAACCACGCCCGTTAAGATAATTATCCCACACTACGAAGGCATGAGTGGAGACAAAATATCCCTAACAGTTGAGCTGCCAAACCTGAGCTATCATTCCTCAACACAAATTGCGACAGGCGTGAACAACCTGTCATTCAACGTACCTTTCGGGGTATTCATAGTAGCCTTCAACAGCTCCGCGACCGTCACTTACAACGTCAGTCGAACAACGGAGGGAAACAACGAAAAAAAATGGTCTTCACACCCCCTACTCATACCGCTTACCGGCCATGTAACAAATATTACACCACCACAATAAATGAGCTTCGGCAGCGAAGCCCCCAGGTACACCGTTAAGTATGCAGGCATCACCGATACCGACACAGTAGAAGTTTACTGGCAAGCCGAAAACAAGCCGCCAAGACTCATGGAGCTCACGGTACAAAAAGATGGGGCCTATTATTACGTTGCCATCCCCAAAAACTGGGCAGCAGAGGATAGAAATATAACCGTTTGCGGAAACTACTCCATAACTCTAGGCAGCGACAATTTAAGACAGTTCTCGCCTGGCATTATTTTCAAACCATAGACCGACGACAGAACTGCACTTCTCAAAATGTACTCGGCATGCATGTCACACTTCCACCCCTGAATTGGCTCCTTGGCATTGCCCTCTCGCCCATGAAGCGCCCTTGCCGATTGCTGACTCGCCGCCTTGGCAAGGGCGACCCTCACTTACTGTGGTTCATCCCCAGTTCCATGTCATCGATCAACCCCTTGGCCAACCCGCTGAGAATCCGTGCGGCACTGGCGGCCATGAGGTCCCCTTCCATCTCGGCCTCGGTGGTGAAATGCGCCACGCAGCCGAGCAGCACCGACAGGTCGCTGAAGGCGTGATCGAACGGGATGCCGGGCTGGATGCAGAAGATCTCGAGGCAGGTGGTCTTACCCTGGGTCGGCCCGGGTTTGCTGTCGTCGCTCATACCGGCGCCCCCTTGGCCCGGGCGTGGCGGACCAGCGAGATGACCAATTGGCCGAGGATCTCGACGCTGTCCATCATCACGTCGAGGCGCGCGTCGCGCTGGCAGACGGTGTAGGCGTGGACGGTGTCGCTGAGGGTGTGCATCAGCTTGTTGGCGTGGGCCATCGCTTCCTCGGGATCGAGATCGCTGATGATGGTGACGAAGGGGATTGGATAGGGTGGATCAGGTACTAGTTTTTTCATAGTTGTTACTCTGGAAAGGGTTTCTAGAGCAACCACCAGTATCCTTCTCACAGACAAGGGTGGCAGCCGTACGCGAGGTGAGAAGACCGTGTCCAGACACCACGGCCAGACCGAAGTCTGCGCGCGCACGGCTGCCATAACAGGCAACCTGGATCTGGACATGGACGGGCTTCTCACACCCGGGTCGCCAAATTTGACGACCCAGTGACGGTACCCCTGATGTATTTCCCGGCCAATTCAGAGCCTTCCGGCAGGCGCGTAGGATAGATCCGAAGCGCTGGCTCGCTGAAGGATTTGGTTTCAAATTCGGAAATGTCTTACGACTGAATGGCGCCGGGGGCGCTTTGCGCCCCTTTCGCGGCACAAGGCCGCTCCTACAGAGAGGAACGCGGTCTTCTGTAGGAGCGGCCTTGTGTCGCGAAAGGGCTGCAAAGCAGCCCCCGGCTATCTACCTCAGAACCCCATGCTGAAGCTCACCACCACACCATGGTCACGGTTCTCGCTCGACAATTGACCGGAATACCCGACCCCCAGCTTGCCGCTCGCGCCCACCGACAGGTCCACCCCGGCCTCGACCACCGCCGCGTCCTTGGCAATCGGCACGCCTTCGGTGCTGAACCCGGCGCCACCGTCGATGAAACGCAGATCGGCATCGGGCTTGTCGTCACCGAACGCATGCCGCCAACCCACCGACAGCCGCGGCGTGACGCTGCTGCCATTGTCGAGCAGGATGCGCTTGCCAGCCCGCACGCCCAGGGTGGAGAAGGTCACGTCCTGGTCGACCTTGCCTTCCAGCCGCCCTGCCCCACCCTTCTCGTGGGCGGTGTCGCTGTCGTAGTTGACATAGGCCAACCCGGCGAACGGCTCGAGGGCAATGCCGCCAGCATCGATGGCGTAGCCCACCTCGCCGAACACCTGGGCGCTGCGCGCCTTGTACTTGGCCTTGAGACGGTCGTCGTAGCTGCCGACGGTGACATCGCGCTTGGTGTCGATGTCGTGCCAGCTGTAGGCCACGCCCAGACGGGCGGCGAAGGCGTCCAACTGGTAGCCGAGGTAGGTGGTCAGGTGGTAACTGTCCACCGTGGCGTCGGAGCGGCGACGGTGCGCGTCGATGCTCGAGCGGGTGTAGCCGGCGGCGGCGCCGACTTTCCACTGGTCATCCAGGGCACGGTCGACGCCGAGCATGAAGCCCGACAGGTCACGGTCGACGCTGGCATGGCTGCTGCTGCCGTCGTAGGTACCCCAGCCGCCGATAGCGCGCATCCAGCCCACGGCCTGGCCCTGGCAACCTTCACTGGTCAGCTGCTGGTTGGCGGTCGGCGCCAGGGTACGACGCGGGTCGTCCTGGTCGGTGCAGTCAGCCTGGCGCAGGCGGTCGTTGACCGCGTCGCGGACGTAACGCGAGTCCTCGATCAACACGGTCGCGGTGCTGGCGTGGATCTCGCCGGACAAGCTGTCGAACGCCGCCTGGGCACCCTGACGGTCGAGCGGCAGCAGGTTGTTGACCAGCTCGGCCGGCGCCCCGGCGCTGCTCAGGGCGGTGGCCACGCCACGCTGGTTGCCGGTGGCGGCGACATCGGCGAAGGAATTGCCGTTGCGGCTGACCGACAGGGTCACCTGGTTGGCACCATAGTTCAGCGAGCTGTTGAGGAACGCCGAGTTGGCCAGGTTGGTGGTGGCGAACGTACCGGTGACGCCGCCCGCGGCGCTGACCACGGTGTACTGGCCGTTGCCGCTGGCGAGGTTGGCCACCATCAGGCTACCGCCGAGGTTGGCCGTGCCGCCCACGTTCAGGTAGTTCACCGGCGAGGTGGCAAGGTCGATCACCAGGGTGCCGGTGGCGCCATTGGTGAAGTTGCCCGACACGTTCAGGTTGCCGGCCGGCCCCGGCAGCACGGTGCCATTGTTGGTCAGCCCGGCGACGGTGCCGTTGCCGTTCAGCGCGGCGCCGTTGGCCACCGTAACCTGGGCGGCGAGGTTGCTGCCCGGGTTGCCGGCATCGCCCACCTGGAGCACACCCTGATTGACGTTGAAGGCACCGCTGAACGGCTGGTTGCCGGTCAGCAGCAAGGTGCCGCCGCCCTGCTTGGTGGTGGTGCCGGTACCGCTGAGGGTGCCGTTGAAGGTGCCATTGCTGCCTTGGGCAAACACCAGATTGGCATTGTTGAGGATGTTGCCCTGCAGGCTGGTGGTGTTGCCGACCAGGGTGCCGCCGCTGACGGTGGTGCCGCCGCTGTAGGTGTTGGCGCCAGCGAGGATCAGGGTGCCGGCGTCGAGCTTCTCGATGCCGCCGGTGCCGACCAGCGGCGCGCTGATGGTGGCCGTGGCGCCGGCGTTGACACGCACCGATGCCAGGCTGCCGTCGGCATCGTTGACCGGGGTCAGGCTGCCGCCAGCACCCGGGACGACCTGGTAACCATTGCTGAGGAACTGCAGGCCCTCGAACGACTGGTTGCCGACCACGGTGACAGTGCCCGGCGTGCCGCCGAAGACCGCGTAGCCGCCGCTCCAGCCTTCGCTGGTGGTGCCACCGGCGTTGGTCCAGCCAGTGTTCGAGCCCCAGGTACCGCTGCCGCCGCCGACGCTGCCGTCGGGGTTGGTCTTGCCGCCGTTCCAGAACTGCAGCTCCTCGCCGTAGTTCTGCACCACCAGGTTGATCTGGTTGGCGATGGCGGTCTGCAGACTGAGGTCGCCCAGGACTACGCTGCCGGGGATGGCGCCGAACACCAGGCCATTGTCGGTGAGCGTGCCGCCGTAGCTGAACAGTTGGTAGACACCGGTGCCGAAGCCGCCGGCATCGGTGATGTTCAGCGTGCCGTCGAGCACCAGGTTGCCGTTGACCCTGACCACCGTGGTGGAGGCGGCCGGGGCGCCGAGGCTGAAGTCCAGGGCGCTGCCCGAGGCCAGGTCGAGGCTGCCGACGGTGAGCGGCGTGGCGCTCTGGCCGGCGGCCAGGGTGGCGCCGTTGGCGATCTGCACCGCTCCGCCGTAGGTACCGCTGCCGCCCAGGCGAGCGCCGGTGGCGACCTGCACGCTGGCGCTGTCGAGGCGGCCGTTGACCAGCAGGGTGCCGGCATTGACGCTGGTGGCGCCGGTGAAGGTGTTGACCCCGGTCAGCAGCAGCTCGCCGGTACCGTTCTTGGCCAGGGTGCCGTTACCGCTGAGGTTGCCGGTGTAGCTGCCGTTGGCGTTCTGCGCGAAGGTCAGGGCCCCGTTGTTGAGGATCGCGCCTTGCAGGCTGGTGGTATTGCCCACTACGCCGCCAGCGTTGATCTGGGTACCGCCGCTGTAGGTGTTGGCCCCGTTCAGGGTCAGCAGGCCGGCGCCGTTTTTGATCAACCCGCCCGTGCCACTGACCACGCCATTGAGGGTCAGGGCGTTGCTGCCGGCGATGGCCAGGGCACCGTTGAGCACGGTGGTGTTGGCCAGGGTGACGGCGGTGTTGCTGTCCAGCGTGGTGCCGCCTGCGGCCGTCAGGGTGCCGCTGCCCAGCGCGCTGTTGTTGCCGAGCACGAGGGTGCCGCCATTGAGGGCAGTGCCGCCGCTGTAGCCGTTGGCCGTGTTGAGCACCAGGGTGCCGCCGTCTTGCTTGGCGACACTGCCGGTGCCGTTGAGGGCGACGTTGAGGGTCGCAGTGACACCGTTGTCGACCCGCAGGTTGGTGGTGCCGTTGCCCAGCAGTTCACCGGCGATGCCAGCGTTTAGCACATAGCCATCGGTGACGAACTGCAGGCCGGTGATGCTGTGACTGCCATTCACCGTAACGGTGCCGGGGGCGCCCTGGAACACCGCGAAGGTGTCGTTCCAGGTGCTATTGAGCACGCCGTTGGCGTCGGTCCAGTTGGTATTGGTGGCGTCCCAGGTGCCGTTGCCGCCGTCGATCTGACCGTTGGCGACGCTCTGGCTGCCATCCCAGAACAGCACGTTGCTGTTACCACCGACCACCAGGTTGACCTGGTTGGCCACGGCGGTCTGCACGGTCAGGTCGGTAACCGGCACCGGGGTGGTGCCGAAGCTCATGCCGTTGTTGGTGAGGCTGCCGCTGTAGGCGAACAGCCGGTACACACCGGCGCCGAAACCGCCGATATCGGTGACGTTGAGGGTACCGCCCAGGGTCAGGTTGTTGGCCACGTTGACCAGCGGGGTGTTGCCCGTCGATGGCGCGCCCAGCGAGGCGTTGAAGTTGGCGCCGCTGTCGAGCACCAGGTTGCCGGCGTTCAGCGTGCTGCCGCTGGTGGCCGCGAGGTTGCCGCCGTTGGCCACCGTCACCGCGCCACCGAGGCTGCCGGCGCCGCTGAGGCTGGCGCCGCTGGCGACGTTGACCGCGCTGCTGGCCAGTGAGCCATCCACCTTCAATCCGCCCGCCTGGACGTTGGTGGTACCGGTGTGGCTGTTGGCACTGTTCAGCGCCAGGGTCCCGACGCCGGCCTTGTTCAGGGTGCCGGTACCGCTGATGTTGCCGCCGAACACGCCGCCTTCGACCGTCAGGCTGTTGCCGGCGGCGATCTGGATCGCGCCGGTGCCGCCGATGTCGCCGAGGCTGGTGTTGCCGTCGAGGTTGAGGCTGGCGCCAGTGCTGACGTTCAGCTGGCTCTGGGTGCCCAGGGCGGTGGTGCCGATAGTGCTCAGGCTGCCGGAAAGGATGTTGAGGATGCCGCTGAACGTGTTGTTGCCCGACAGGGTCAGGTCGGCCAGGCCGCTCTTGTTCAGCTCGCCCCCGCCGCTGAGCACGCCGGCCAGGTGCAGGTCGTTGCTGCCCAGCACATTCAGCACACCGCTGACATTGACCGTGTTGGCCAGGGTGACGGCGCTGGCGCTGTCGAGGTTGGCGTTGCCGCTGACCTCCAGGCCGCCGCTGCCCAGCGCCGCGTTGTTGCCGACCACCAGTGTGCCGGCCTGCAGGTCGGTACCGCCGCTGTAGGTGTTGGCGCCCATCAGCGCGAAGCGCGCCAGGCCGGCCTTGAGCAGGCGACCGCTGCCGCCGACGGTGCCGCCGAGGGTCAGGTCGTTACTGCCCAGCACGGTGAGGTCGCCCGAGGTGGTGACGTTGTTGGCCAAGGTGACCGCCTGGCTGCTGTCCAGGCTGGTGCCCGCTGCGGTGGTCAGGTTGCCGGTGCCGAGCGCGGTATTTGAGCCCAGTACCAGGCTGCCGCCGTTGAGCACGGTATTGCCGGCATAGGTGTTGTTGCCGGCCAGCGCCAACCGCGCGCTGCCCGCCTTGACCAGGCCTCCGGCGCCGCTGATGTTGCCGTTGAGGGCCAGGTCGTTGCTACCGGCGATGTTCAGCGGCCCCGCCAGGGTGATGGCATTGCCCAGGACGACCGAGGCGTTGCTGTCGAGGATGGTGCCCGCCGCGGTGTCGAGCGCGCCGCTGCCCAGGGCCGCATTGTTGCCGACAATCAAGGTACCGCCGCTGAGCAGGGTGCCGCCGCTGTAACTGTTGTTGCCGTTGAGCACCAGGGTGCCGCTGTCGAGCTTGTTGAGCTTGCCGACGCCGGTCAGGCCGACATCGAGGGTTGCCGTGGCACCCGGATCGACCCGCACGCTGGTATCGCCACCCGTGCCGTTGATCAGGTCGAGCGCACCGCCGGTGCCCGCCAGCAGGCGATAACCATCAGTGACGAACTGCAGGCCGTTGACGGTCTGACTGCCGTCGACGGTGACATCGCCGGCGGTACCCTGGAACACCGCGAAGGCGCTGCCCCAGGTGGTGTTGAACACCCCATTGAGATCGGTCCAGTTGGTGCTGCCGGCGCTCCACACGCCGGTACCGCCGTCGACCTGGCCGTTGGCCACGCTCTGGCTGCCGTCCCAGAACTGGATGTTCAGGCCGGCGGCGCTGACCAGCAGGTTGACCTGGTTGGCCAGGACGGTCTGCAGGGTCACGTCGCCCAAGCCTACGCCCAGCGGCAGGCTGCCGAAGTCCAGGCCGTCGTCGGTCAGGGAGCCGGTGTAGTCGAAGAGGCGGTACACACCGTTGCCGAAGCCGCCGATGCTGCTGACATTGAGCGTGCCGTCGAGGGTCAGGTTACCGCCGACGTTGAACAGCGCGGTGCCGCCGGTGGACGGTGAGCCCAGTCCGACATCGACGATCGAGCCGCTGCTGAGCACCAGGCTGCCAAGGCCCAGGGTGGCGCCGCTCTGCCCGGCCAGGTGGCCGCCATTGTTGATCACCACCGTGGCGTTGGCGGTGCCGCTACCCGCCAGGGTGGCGCCGCTGGCGACCGTCAGCAGATTGCTGCCAAGGGTGCCGTCGACCTTCAAGGTACCGGCGTTGACCTGGATGTTGTCGGCCAGGTTGCTGGTGCCGGTCAGGGTCAGAGTGCCGCTGCCGACCTTGGTCAGGCCGCCCAGGCCGTTGAGGCCACCGGCGAAGGTGCTGCTGAGGTTGTTGCCGCCCAGGCTCAGGACGCTGCCGATGCCGACATCGACCTGGCCGCTGCCGGTCAGACTGCCGAGGCTGGCGTTGCCGTTGAGGTTGAGCTGGCCGCTGGCGCCGACGTTGAGGGTGTCGACGTTGGCCAGCACACCGCTGCCGAGGGTGGTGAGGGAGCCGGCCTGGATGTCGACGTTGCCGGTGAAGGTCTTGACGCCGACCAGGGTCAGGTCGTCGACGCCGGTCTTGACCAGGTTGCCGCTGCCGCCGAGGTCGCCGCTGAGGATCAGCGCGTTGGCGGCTTCAACGGTCAGGTTGGCACCATTGCTCAAGGCGATGGTGTTACCCAGGGCCATGGGCGCGCTGTTGGCCAGGGTGGCGTCGGCGGTAACCGAAAGGGTGCCGGTGCCCAATGCGCCGCTGCTGCCCAGGGTCAGGCGCCCGGCATTGAGCTGGGTGCCGCCCTGGTAGCCGTTGTTGCCGTTGAGGGTCAGGTTGCCGCTGCCGTTCTTGGTCAGGCCAGCGGTGCCGTTGATCACACCATTGAGGGTCAGGTCGTTGCCGCCATCGACGGTCAGGCCGGCGTTGAGGGTGACGTTGTTGGCCAGGGTGGTGCTGGCGCCGCCACTCAGGGTCGAGGCTCCGGCGACGGTCAGCGCGCCCTGTCCCAGCGCATTGTCGTTGCCGACCACCAGCCGGCCGGCATTCAGGGTGGTGCCGCCCAGGTAGTTGTTGGCGCCGTTGAGAGTCAGGGTGCTGGCGCCGGCCTTGTTCAGGCCGCCGACGCCATCCACCACGCCGTTGAGGGTCAGGTTGGCGCTGCCCGGCAGGTTGAGGGTACCGCCCAGGTGCACGTTGTTGGCCAGGGTGGCGCCCGCGCCGCCGGCATCGAGGCTGGTGTTGGCGCCGGTGCTGAGGTCGCCGCTGCCCAGCGCGGTGTTGCTGCCGACCAGCAGGGTGCCGGCGTTGAGGCTGGTGCCGCCGCTGTAGGTGTTGTTGCCATTGAGGGTCAGGGTGGCGGCGCCGTTCTTGACCAGGCCGTTGCTGCCGGACACCACGCCGTTGAGGGTCAGCGCCTGGCTGCCGCCGAGGGTCAGGTTGCCACCGGCGAGGTTGACGGCGTTCACCAGCGCCAGCGCCTGGCTGGCATCGAGGCTGGCGGCGCCGTTGACGGTCAGGGCGCCGCTGCCCAGGGCACCGGCATTACCCAGCAACAGGCTGCCGGCCTGCAGTGAGGTCCCGCCGCTGTAGGTGTTGTTGCCATTGAGCACCAGTTGCCCGGCCCCCAGCTTGTTCAGCGCCCCGGCACCGCTGATGACACCGTCGAGGGTCAGGGTCTGGGGGTTGTTGACGCCGAGGGTAGTACCGGCGCCCAGGCCGATGGCGTTGGCCACCTGCAGCACGCCGCTGGTGGCCAGTGTGCTGTTGCCGGTCACCGCCAGGTTGCCCGTGCCCAGGGCGGTGTTGTTGCCCAGGGTCAGGGTACCGCCGCCAAGGGTGGTGGTGCCCTGGTAGGTATTGGCGGCGCCGAGGGTCAGGTTGCCGCTGCCGTTCTTGGTCAGGCCGCCGGTGCCGCTGATCACGCCATTGAGGGCCAGGTTGTTGTTGCCGGTCAGGGTCAGGGTGTTGTTGAGCGTCACCTGGTTGGCCAAGGTCAGGGCGCCGGTGGTGGCCAGGTTGCTGGCGCCGCCGACGGTCAGGGTGCCGGTGCCCAGCGCCTGGTTGTTGCCCAGGGTCAGCGTGCCGGCATTGAGGGTCACGCCACCAGTCAGGGTGTTGGCGCCACTGAGGGTGAGGTTGCTGGCACCGTTCTTGGTGAGGCTGCCAGCGCCGGTGACCAGGCCACCCAGGCCCAGGTCGTTGTTGCCGGCGATGGTGAGGTTGCCCCCCAGGTTGACGGTGTTGCCGATGTTCAGCGCGGTGTTGCTGTCCAGCGTGGTGCCGGCAGCCGCGTTGAGTTGGCCGAGGCCGAGGGCGCTGGCGCTGCCGAGCACCAGGGTACCGGCATTGAGGTTGGTGTTGCCCAGGTTGCCATTGGTGCCGTTCAGGGTCAGGGTGCCGCTGCCGGTCTTGGTCAGGCCGCCGACGCCGTTGACGTTGCCGCCCAGGGTCAGGTTCTGCGCCCCGGCGATGGTCAGGTTGCCAGCCAGGTTGATCTGGTTGGCCAGGGTGACGTTGGCGTTGCTGCTCAGGGTGGTGCCGCCGACTGCGTTCAGGGCACCCGTGCCCAGCGCGGTGTTGCTGCCCACCACCAGGGTGCCGCCGTTCAGGCTGGTACTGCCCTGCTGGCTGTTGCTGGCGTTGAGGGTGAGCGTGCCGGCGCCGGCCTTGATCAGGCCACCGGTGCCGCTGAGCGCACCGTTCAGGGTGAGGTCGTTACTGCCCGGCAAGGTGAGGTTGGCGTTCAGGGCGATGGTATTGCCCAGTGCCAAGGTGCCGGTGGTGTCCAGGCTGGAGGCGCCTGTTACCGTCAAGCCGCCCGTACCCAGCGCCTGGGCATTGCCCAGGGTCAGGGTGCCGGCCCCCAGGCTGGTGCCGCCGCTGTAGGTGTTGGCGTTGCCAAGCGTGAGGTTGGCGCCACCGGCCTTGATCAGGCTGCCATTGCCCGAAACCACGCCGGACAGGCCCAGGTCGGCGCTGCCGCCAATGGTCAAGGCGCCCCCCAGGGCAAAGGCATTGCCCAGGGTAACCGCGGTGTTGCTGTCCAGGCTGGTGCCGGCGGCGGCGCTGACCGCCCCCGTGCCGAACGCCGTGTTGTTGCCCACGACAATGCTGCCACCGTTGAACACGGTGCCGCCGGTGTAGCTGTTGGCACCGTTGAGCACCAGGGTACCGGTGTCAAGCTTGGCCAGTTGGCCACTGCCCGAAAGCCCGACGTTCAGTGTGGCGGTGACGCCTGGGTCGACCCGCACGGAAAACGCGCCGTTACTGGCGTTGACCAGATCCAGGCCACCCGCGCCGATCAGGCGATAGCCGTTGGTGACGAACTGCAGGCCGGTGGCAGCCTGGGTGCCCACCACGGTGACATCGCCCGCGGTGCCCTGGAATACCGCGAAGTCGCTGGCCCAGGTAGTGTTGAGCACACCGTTGACGTCGGTCCAGTTGGTGTTGGCGCCGTTCCAGGTGCCGGTGCCGCCGTCGATCACGCCATTGGGCACGTTCTGCCCGCCATCCCAGAACTGCACGGTGCCGGTGGCGCCGCCCACCAGCAGGTTGATCTGGTTGCCGATGGAGGTCTGCACCTGCAGGTCGCCGGGCAGCACGCTGCCCGGCACGGTGCCGAGCACGACGCCGTTGTCGACCAGCGCCCCGGTGTAGTCGAACAGGCGATAGATACCGGTGCCGAAGCCGCCGATATCGGTGACATTGAGGGTACCGTCGAGGGTCAGGTTGCCGTTGACGTTGACCAGCGCGGTGCCCCCGGTGGACGGCGAGCCCAGGCCGAAATCGAGGATCGAGCCGCTGTGCAGGGTCAGTGCACCGGTGGCCAGGGTCGCGCCGCTGTTGGCCAGCAGATGGGCGCCGTTGGCGATGTCCAGGGCGCCGAGCAGGCTGCCGGTACCGCCCAGGCTGGCACCGCTGTTGACCTGCACGTTGGCGCTGGCCAGGGAGCCTGTGACATTGAGCAGGCCGGCGTTGACCGTGGTGTTGCCCGCCAGGACGCTCACGCCCGACAGCTCCAGGCTGCCACTGCCGTTCTTCACCAACCCGCCCGTGCCGGCCAACGCGCCGCTGAAGACACTGTTGAGGTTGTTGCCGCCCACGGTCAGGTTGCTGCCTGCGGCCACGTTCACCGCACCCGCACCGCTCAGGCTGCCTACACCGGCACTGGCACCCAGGTTTAGGCTGGCGCCGGCACCGACGTTGAGCGACGAGGCGTTGCCCAGCGCGCCGGTGCCCACCGTGGTGATGCTGCCACCGATCAGGTCGATGGCACCGCTGAAGGTGTTGTTGCCGCTGAGTGTCAGGTCGGCCAGGCCGTTCTTGATCAGGTCGCCCGTGCCGCTGAGGGCGCCGCTCAAGGTGAGGTCGTTGCTGCCAGCCAGGGTGAGGTTGGCGCCCAGACCGATGTCGTTGGCCAAGGTCAGTATCGCGCTGTTGTCGAGGCTGGCGGCACCGGTCACGTTCAAGGCGCCACTGCCCAGGGCGCTGCCGTTGCCGACGACCACGCCACCGGCATTCAGGGTGGTGCCACCGGCGTAGGTGTTGACGCCGTTGAGGGTCAGGGTGGCGGTACCGTTCTTGACCAGTTGCCCTGCCCCGCTGAGCACCCCGCCGAGGGCCAACGCGTTGCTGCCGCCCACGGTGAGGTTGGCGTTGAGCGCGACGTTGTTGCCCACACTGATGGCGCCGCTGTTGTCCAGGCTCGCGGCGCCGCCCACGGTCAGGGTGCCGGTGCCGAGCGCGCTGCCATTGCCAAGCACCAGTCCGCCGGCATTGAGCAAGGTGCCACCGGCATAGCTGTTGAGCCCATCGAGGGTGAGTGTGGTAGCACCGTTCTTGATCAGCCGGCCAGTGCCGTCGATCACGCCGCCGAGGCTCAGGTCGTTGCTGCCGGTGAGGGTGAGGTCGGCATCGAGGGTGATGGCGTTGCCGACACTCAGCGCCGCCGTGCTGTCCAGGCTGCCCGCGCCCGCCACGGTAAGCTTGCCCACGCCCAGCGCGGCAGCGTTGCCCAGTACCAGGCCACCGGCATTGAGGGTGGTGCCGCCCAGGTAGGCGTTGGGGCCGGACAGGGTCAGGGTCGCGCTGCCGTTCTTGACCAGGCTGCCCGCGCCGCTGACCAGGCCACCCAGACCGAGGTTGGCGGTGCCGCCGATGGTCAGGGCGCCCGCCAGGTTGACGGCGTTGCCGAGGTTGACCGCGCTGCTGGCGTCCAGGCTGGTGCCTGCGGCGGCATTGAGCGCGCCACTGCCCAGTGCGGTGTTGCTGCCGAGCACGATGGTGCCGGCGTTGAGGTTGGTGGCGCCAACCTGGGTATTGGCGCCGGTGAGGGTCAGCGTGGTGCTGCCGTTCTTGGTCAGACCGCCGACACCCGAGATCACGCCGCCCAAGGTGAGATCATTGCTACCGGCGAGGGTGAGATTGCCGGACAAGCTCACGGCGTTGCCGATGTTCAGCCCGGCGACGCTGCTGTCGAGCGTGGTGCCGGCCGCGGCGTTGAGTGCCCCGGTGCCCAGCGCGGTGGCGCTGCCCAGCACCAGGGTACCGGCGTTGAGCGTGGTGGTGCCGCTCTGGGTGTTGTTGCCCGCCAGGGTCAGGCTGGCGCTGCCGTTCTTGGTCAGCCCGCCCGTGCCGCTGAGGTTGCCGGCCAGGACCAGGTTGTTGGCGCCGGCCAGGGTCAGGTTGGCGCCGAGGTTGACGTCGTTGTTCAGGGTGAACGCCGTGGTGTTGGCCAGGGTCGACGCGCCGCCGACGCTCAACGCGCCGGTCCCCAGGGCGGCCGCGCTGGTCAGGGTCAAGGTGCCGGCATTGAGGGTGAGGCCGCCGCTGAAGGTGTTGGCCCCCGAAAGCGTCAGGTTGGTGCCACCGTTCTTGACCAGGGCACCGGTGCCGCTGATCACACCGCCGAGGGTGGCAGCATTGGTGCCGGGCAAGGTCAGGGTATTGCCGCCCAGATTGATGGCGTTGCCCAGGTTGACCGTCGCGCCCGCATCGAGACTGGCGTTGCCACCCAGGCTGAGCGCGCCGGTGCCCAGGGCATCGTTGCTGCCCACGGTCAGCACGCCCGCATTGAGGGTGGTACCGCCGCTGAAGGTGTTGCTGCCGTTGAGGGTCAGGCCGGCGCTGCCATCCTTGATCAGTGCGCCGGTGCCGCTGATCACGCCGCTCAGGGTGGTGGCGCTGGTGCCCAGCAGGTTCAGGGTGTTGGCACCCAGGTTGATGGCGTTCCCCAGGTCGACCCCGGTGCTGGCATCGAGGCTGGCGTTGCCGCCCAGGGTCAACGCGCCGCCGCCCAGGGCGTTGCTGTGGCCGACGGTAAGCTTGCCGGTGTTGAGTGTCAGGCCACCGCTGAAAGTGTTGTTGCCGTTCAGGGCCAGGTCGCCGGCACCGTTCTTGATCAGCGCACCGCTGCCACTGATCACACCGCCCAAGGTGGTGGCGCTGGTACCCAGCAGGTTTAGGGTGTTGGCCCCAAGGTTGATCGCGTTGGCCAGGCTGACCCCAGTGCTGGCATCAAGGCTGGCGTTGCCGGTCAACGCCAGGGCGCCAGTACCCAGCGCGGCGCTGTCGCCGACGGTGAGCTTGCCCGCGCCCAGGCTGATGCCGCCGCTGAAGGTGTTCACGCCGTTGAGGGTGAGGTCGGCGGCGCCGCTCTTGACCAGGCTGCCGGTGCCACCGATCACGCCGTCGAGCGTCAGGGCGTTATTGCCCGGTAAGGTCAGGGTGCTACTGCCCAGGTTGATGGCATTGGCGAGGGTCATGGTCGCCGTGGTGTCGAGGGTGCCGTTGCCAGTAAGGCCCAATGCGCCACTGCCCAAGGCGCTGGCATTGCCTAGCGTGAGGGTGCCGCTGGCCAGGGTGGTGCCGCCGCTATAAGTGTTGACGCCGTTCAGGGTCAGGCCACCGCTGCCACTCTTGACCAGCGAACCGGTGCCGCTGAGCACGCCACCGAGGGTCAGGGCGTTGCTGCCGGGCAAGGTCAGCGCCGCGTTCAACGCCACGTTGTTGTTCAACACCAGTGGCACGCTGCCTTGCAGGCTGCCGGCGCCGCTGACGGTTAGCCCGCCGCTGCCGAGCGCCGCGGCGCTGTTCAGATTGAGACCGCCAGCGGCCAGGGTGGTGCCGCCACTGTAGGTGTTGGTGCCGCCGAGGGTGAGCAGACCGGTGCCGGTCTTGGTCAACCCGCCGACACCGGAGATCACGCCATTTAAGGCCATGTCGGTGGCCCCGCCGACGTTCAGGCCCGCATTGAGGGTGAAGTTGTTGGCCAGGCTCAGGCCGCCGACAGTGCCCGCCAGCCCGCCGCCATTGACGGTGATGGCGCCGCTACCGAAGGCATTGGCGTTGTCGAAGTTGACCAGGCCATCGTTGAGGGTGGTCTGGGTGGTGCCGTTGAGCACCTGGCCGATCAGGCTCCAGGTGCCGCTGTCGACGATCAGGCGGTTGAAGTTGATGTAGTTGGTGGCATTGATGGTGCCGCTGCCGCTGGTGCCACTGCCGCCACCGATGGCGTTGCGCAGCGCCAGGGTATTGGTGCCGCCGGCACCGCCGTCGATCTTGCCGGCTGCCGCGTAGGCAAGGTTGGGGTTGCTGGTGACCAGCAAGGCCACGCCGACCCCGAGCCCGGCACTGACACTGGAGCCGGTGATGGCATTGAAGCGGTTGGTGCTGTTGGCGCCCATCGACAGGCTGCCGGTCAGGGTCCCGGCGTTGGTGAAGGTGTTGCCCGCCGCGGAAGCCTCGAAGGCGGCACGGCCAAGGATGGTGCCGGTGTTGGTGAAGCTCACCGTGCTGCCGCCGGTCACGGCGATGACCGGGGTGTCCTCGCTGACCAGGGTCAGGCTGGCCAGCGCCGAGGAGCCGATGCTGCCAGCGTTGCTGATGGTGGTGGTGCCGGCGGCGCCATTGCGTGCGTCCAGCGCCATGCCGGTAAGGTTCAGCAGGTTGGCGCCGAGCAAGGCGCCGGTCCCCTTGATCACGCCCGTGGCGTTGTTGTTGATGTTGAGGGTGCTGCCGGTGCCGGTGTTGCCGATTAGCACGGCGGAGGACTGGATACTCAGCAGCCCGAGCAACGTCGGGTCGATGGTGCCGGAGTTGCTCAGGGTGTTGTTGTTGCCGGCCAGCGACAGCGAGGTGCCGCCCACGCCCAGCAAGGTGCCCAGGCTCGCGCCCGGGTTGACGTTGACGGTGAGGCCACTGCCGCCATTGGTATAGCTCGGCGCCAGCGGGTTGGCCGCGCCGCTGCAGGTGATCGTGGAACCGGCCGCGCTACAGACGGCCAGCGCCTGTTCGCTGGACAGACCAAATGCCATCGCACCCACCGCCAGGCTGACAGCCAGCGACAGTTGCGAGAAACGGGCGGGTGAACGGGGGGCGGCACGTCTGTCCACGGAGAGCTCCTTCGTGGATCAGGCGATTCAGTCCTTGAATGCGTGCACAGCAGGGCAGGAAAGAGCAGTGGAACACGCGACGGCCGAAACGCCTGATCTATGGCTACGAATTTCCTATGAGGGAATGTGTAGCCGCTCAGGCGCGGGCGATACGACGCTGGGGACGGTCAAATGGTGTTAATACTTTGTCAAGGCGGCACGTGTTTCGCGGGTTTCAGCCACTTGACCATTGGATCCAACCGACGAACGGTCATGGCGAATGGCCAGAATGTGAGGCGTTTTGTGGGAGTGGGCTTGCCTCGCGATGACGCTGGCACCGCAATCGCGGGGCAAGCCCGCTCCCACGCAGTCCGCAGTCTGCAAGGCCAAGTAATCCCTTCAGGCGACCTCCGCCCCCTCATCCGGCCAATGCGGCTCGTTGGCGCCCGGTGGCGTCAGCGGTGGCAGGCCATAGGCCGCCCGAGCATCGTCACAGCTGGGGTTGTGGACGCCGTTTTCCCACGAAGCATCGAACTCGCGGCAGGGGCTGGAGCGGTTCTCATAGATGGAGCACGCCACCTGCGTGCCGATCTCGCCACCCAGGCTGACACAGCGGCAAGGCTTGGCGTCGGTGCCGATCATGGCGACCCGGGTCGGGTTGATCTGCACCACCAGATCGTCAGGCACCACGCCACCGGCGGACTGGCATTCACCCCAGAAGAAAGACACACGAAAGTAGCCGCAGCAGGCGCCGCAGGTCAGGCAAGGGTTCTGTTCGGACATGATGGCCAGGGAAGGAGGTTGTTGTTATCGGGGCGAGCGCCCGCGGCGCTATTTGTAATCCAGGCGCGATCGGCTGAGAAGAGGGGGAAAGCAAAAAAAGATCGCCGCTGATCGGCGTTCCGAGGTAAGCGACATGCACAGGTCTGTGTAGGAGCGGCCTCGTGCCGCGAAAGGGCTGCAAAGCAGCCCCAGGTTCTTGGCAATGTTGCATACATCCTGGGGCCGCTTCGCGGCCCTTTCGCGGCACGAGGCCGCTCCTACACCCGCGATAGCGCCCTGGCGGCTTACTTGCTGGTCAACCCATCGGCCCGGAACATCTGGCGAATGCCGCGAATGGCCTGGCGAATCCGGTCCTGGTTCTCGATCAGGGCAAAGCGAACATGATCGTCGCCGTAGTCACCGAAGCCGATCCCCGGCGACACGCAGACCTTGGCCTCGGCCAGCAGTTTCTTGGCGAACTCCAGCGAGCCCAGGTGCGCATAGGCCTCGGGAATCTTGGCCCAGACATACATCGAGGCCTTGGGATTCTCAACCATCCAGCCCAGCTCGTGCAGGCCCTTTACCAGCAGGTTGCGGCGCTGGCGGTACTGCTCGGCGATGTCGCGCACGCACTGCTGGTCACCTTCCAGGGCGGCGATGGCGGCCACCTGCAGCGGGGTGAAGGTGCCGTAGTCGTGGTAGCTCTTGATCCGCGCCAGGGCGCTGACCAGCTCGGGGTTGCCGACCATGAAGCCGATGCGCCAGCCGGCCATGTTGTAGCTCTTGGACAGGGTGAAGAACTCCACCGCGATGTCCTTGGCGCCCGGCACCTGCATGATCGACGGCGCCTTCCAGCCGTCGTAGACGATGTCGGCGTAAGCCAGGTCGTGCACCACCAGCACGTCGTACTGCTTGGCCAGGGCCACCACGCGCTCGAAGAAGTCCAGCTCGACACACTGGGCGGTGGGGTTGGACGGAAAGCCGAGGATCATCATCTTCGGCTTGGGGATCGACTCGCGGATCGCCCGCTCCAGCTCGTTGAAAAAATCCACCCCCGGCACCAGCGGCACGGAGCGCACCTGGGCGCCGGCAATGACCGCGCCGTAGATGTGGATCGGGTAGCTGGGGTTGGGCACCAGCACCGTATCACCATGGTCGAGGGTGCCGAGCATCAGGTGTGCCAGGCCCTCTTTCGAGCCGATGGTGACGATGGCCTCGCTTTCCGGGTCGATGTCGACCTCGTAGCGTTCCTTGTACCAGTTGGAGATGGCCCGGCGCAGGCGCGGGATGCCGCGGGAGGTGGAATAGCCGTGGGTGTCCTCGCGCTGGGCGACCTGCACCAGCTTCTCGACGATATGCGGCGGGGTGGCGCCATCGGGGTTGCCCATGCTCAGGTCGATGATGTCCTCGCCACGGCGGCGGGCGGCCATCTTGAGCTCGGCGGTGATGTTGAAGACGTACGGGGGGAGACGATCGATGCGCGCGAAGCGGCGCGGCGAACCTGGGTTGGCCATGTGTTCCTCTGCAGACGTAAGCGCCCGGAACCGTCCGAGCGACGTTGGCCGCTGCGGCGGCCTGATTCAGAAGATAGTGCCGAAACACGATTAATGCAAAAGATAATTTCCTGTTTTATTAGATTTTTTCAGATGTATTTTTTGAAAATTCGAAATTCATGTTTCCAACACTGACCTTTTCGCGGGCACAGGAAAAACAGGCATAAAAAACCCCGGCACATGGCCGGGGTTCTTGGTGTAACAGCTCGCTGTATCAGCGCGCGTAGGTCATCAGCACATCGGCCGCAGTCTGGCTGTCCACGCCCATCATCACGCTCAGGGCGGTGACGGTGAGGATGGAGAAGCCAAACACCTTGCGGGCCCACTTGCTGTCGTCCTCGGCCTTGTAGCCGCCCCAGGCCATGTACAGCCAGTACAGGCCCATGGCAGCCGCCACGGCGAGGTAACCCAGGCCGGCATAGCCGCCGAGGGTCAGCATCAGGGTGGCGAGCACGAAGGCCAGCACGTACAGCACGATCTGCTTCTTCGCCGCGAGGATACCGCGTGCCACCGGCAGGACCGGAATGTTGGCGGCGCTGTAGTCCTTGAAGCGGAAGATGGCGATGGCGAAGCTGTGCGGCATCTGCCACAGGCTGAACATCACCAGCAGGGTCACCGCGGCCAGGTCGAAGCTGTTGCTCACGGCGCAGTAGCCGATCACCGGAGGCATGGCACCGGACAGGCTGCCGACCAGGGTGCCGTGCACCGATTTGCGCTTCAGCCACAGGCTGTAGAAACCGACGTAGACAACGAAACCGACCAGGGCGCAGAACGCCGCCAGCGGGTTGGCTTGCACATACAGCAGGCTGAAACCCGCCACCCCGAGCAGGGTGGCGTAGATCAGCGCCAGGGGCAGCGACATGCCGCCCTGGACCATGACGCGGTTCTTGGTACGTTCCATCTTGTGGTCGATGTCACGGTCGATGCAGTTGTTGAACACGCATCCAGACGCGACCACCAGGGAAGTACCGATCACCACCGCCAGGAACAGGGCGAAATCCACATGCCCCTTAGCGGCAAGGAAGAAACCGCCTGCCACGGAAAGCACGTTACCGAAAATGATCCCCGGTTTGGTGATTTGGATAAAGTGCTTCACGGACATGCAGTCTTACCTCACTTGGCCAACATTTCGAAGTGGATGCTGAACATGATCCACAGCGACAGGCCGACCAGCAGTGCAATTACCAGGACGGTGAACAGGAACGTCGACACGTTGGAACGCTGCTCTTTCGAGCGGTCCATGTGCAGGAAGTACACAAGGTGTACAACCACCTGGATGACGGCCATGGCCACCACGATCAGGACGGTCAGGTTCTTCGGCAGGCTCGGGTACATCACCAGGCCGAACGGGATCGCGGTCAGGATGATCGACAGTACGAAGCCGATCATGTACGACTTCACGCTACCGTGGTTACCCTCGTGATGAGTGTCGTGTGCGCTAGCCATTACAGAACTCCCAGCAGGTAGACGACGGTGAACACGCAGATCCAGACCACGTCCAGGAAGTGCCAGAACAGGCTCAGGCAGCTCATGCGGGTCTTGGCGGTCGGCGTGATGCCGTGCTTGTTGATCTGATACATCATGATCGCCATCCAGATCAGGCCGGCGGTCACGTGCAGACCGTGGGTACCTACCAGGGCGAAGAACGCCGACAGGAAGCCACTGCGCTGCGGGCCATAGCCCTCGGCGATCAGGTGATGGAACTCATAGATTTCCATCGCGATGAAGCCGGCACCGAACAGGAAGGTCACGGCCAACCAGCCCAGCACGCCTGCCTTGTTGCCGGCGAACATCTTCAGCATGGCGAAGCCGAAGGTGATCGAGGACAGCAGCAGGAACGCGGTTTCAACCAGCACGAAGTCGAGCTGGAAGATGTCGTGACCCGACGGGCCGCCGGCGAAACCGCCGGACAGCACCGCGTAGGTGGCGAAGAGCGACGCAAACAGGATGCAGTCGGTCATCAGGTAGAGCCAGAAACCGAGTACGGTCATCTGGCCCGAGTCGTGGTGGTGGTCGTCATGCCCATGGTCGTGACCATGAGCAGCACCGTGCATTACTTGACTGGACATTGATTACACCCGTTCAAACGATTCGACACGTGCGCCGCCGGCAGGCAGTACACCAGCCTGGGCCAGCGCCTTCATGCGCTCGCCTTCGATGCGCGCCACTTCTTCGGCCGGAACCATGTAGCCCTGGTCGTCACGCGCGGCGTGGCGAACGAAGACAGCGATGGTTGCAACCAGGCTCGCGCCCACCAGCCACCAGATGTGCCAGATGAAGGCGAAGCCGAACACGGTCAGCAGCAGACCCATGAACAGACCGGTGGAAGTGTTGCTCGGCATGTGGATCGCTTCGTACTTGGCCGGAGCTTTGTACGCGGCACCGGCTTGCTTGGCTTCGTGCCAGGCGTCCAGGCCAACATGCTCAGGCATGTGCGCGAAGTTGTAGAACGGAGGTGGCGACGAAGTCGACCATTCCAGGGTACGGCCGCCCCATGGGTCGCCGGTGACGTCCATGTTGTCCTTGCGGTCGCGAACCGAGACGTAGATCTGGATCAGCTGGCAAGCGATACCGAACAGGATCAGTACGGCGCCGACCACGGCCACGTACAGGTAGGGTTCCCACAGCGGGTTGTCGGAGTGGTTCAGACGACGGGTCATGCCCATGAAGCCCAGGGCGTACAGCGGCATGAACGCTACGTAGAAGCCGGAGATCCAGAACCAGAAGGCAGCCTTGCCCCACTTCTCGTTCAGGGTGAAACCGAAGGCTTTCGGGAACCAGAAGGCGAAGCCGGCGATGTAGCCGAATACCGCGCCACCGATGATCACGTTGTGGAAGTGGGCGATCACGAACAGGCTGTTGTGCAGAACGAAGTCGGCACCTGGAACAGCCAGCAGAACGCCGGTCATGCCACCGATGGAGAAGGTGACCATGAAGCCCAGGGTCCACATGATCGGCGCGGTGAAGCGCAGACGGCCCTGGTAGATGGTGAACAGCCAGTTGAACAGCTTCACACCGGTCGGAATGGAGATCAGCATCGTCGCCAGGCCGAAGAAGGTGTTGACGCTGGCGCCGGCACCCATGGTGAAGAAGTGGTGCAGCCAGACCGCGAAGCCCAGGATGGCGATCGCGCCCGAGGCGTAGATCATCGAGTGGTGACCGAACAGGCGCTTGCCTGCGAAGGTCGAGGTGACTTCCGAGAACACGCCGAAGGCCGGCAGGATCAGGATGTAGACCTCAGGGTGACCCCATGCCCAGAACAGGTTGACGTACATCATCGGGTTCCCACCAAGCTCGTTGGTGAAGATGTGGAAGTCCAGATAACGGTCAACGGTCAGCAGGGCGAGTGCGGCGGTCAGGATCGGGAAGGAAGCGACGATCAGCACGTTGGCCCAGGTGCAGGTCCAGGTGAAGATCGGCATGTCCATCAGCTTCATGCCAGGGGCGCGCATCTTCATCACGGTGACGAGGAAGTTCACGCCTGTCAGTGTCGTACCCAAGCCTGAGAGCTGTAGCGCCCAGATGTAGTAGTCGACACCCACCCCAGGGCTGTACTGGATACCCGCGAGCGGCGGATAGGCAACCCAGCCGGTCTTGGCGAATTCACCAACGCCCAGCGAGATGTTGACCAGCAGCACGCCTGCCAGCAGCAGGTAGAAGCTCAGGGAGTTCAGGAACGGGAAGGCAACGTCACGTGCACCGATCTGCAGAGGAACCGCGAGGTTCATCAGGCCGGTGAAGAACGGCATCGCCATGAAGATGATCATGATCACACCGTGGGCGGTGAAGATCTGGTCATAGTGTTCAGGCGGCAGGTAGCCTTCGGAGCCACCGGTGGCGGCAGCCAGCTGGGTACGCATCATGATGGCGTCGGCGAAGCCGCGCAGCAGCATGACCATAGCGACGATGATGTACATCACGCCGATTTTCTTGTGGTCGACCGTGGTCAGCCACTCGGTCCACAAGTAGGTCCACTTGCGGAAATAGGTGATGGCACCAACGACGGCGATACCACCGAGCGCGATCATGGCAAGCGTCACCATGACTATCGGCTCGTGATAGGGTATCGCCTCCAGGGTTAATTTACCGAACATCTCTTACTCCTCTGCACCGGCAGCTGGTTGCATACTCGATTCCACACCCTTGGTAGTGGCCAGATCTTTGCTGCCTGCTTCTTCGTGGTTCGGACGACCGCGGTTCATGCCTTCGTACTTGTCGACGATGCGCTGGAACTGGTCAGCCGGAGCCTCGCTGTACAGCGCGACTGGGTTGTTTTCGCTAGCTTTGGCCAAGGCGTCATATTCGGCCTGGTCCAGTTTCTTCGGCGATGCCTTCACTTCAGCGACCCATGCATCGAAGTCAGCTTGCGAAGTGGCGACAGCCTTGAATTTCATACCGGTGAAGCCGGCGCCGCTGTAGTTGGCGGAGATACCGTCAAACACACCGTTCTCGTTGGCGATCAGGTGCAGTTTGGTGGTCATGCCGGCCATGGCGTAGATCTGGCCTCCCAGACCCGGGATGAAGAAGGAGTTCATCACGGCGTCGGAGGTGACACGGAAGTTGACCGGGGTGTTAGCCGGGAAGACGATCTTGTTGACCGTGGCGATGCCCTGCTCCGGGTAGATGAACAGCCACTTCCAGTCCAGCGCGACCACGTCGATCTGCACCGGCATCACATCGGAATCCAGTGGACGGTACGGGTCCAGCTTGTGGGTGGAGTGGTAGGTGAAGTAACCCAGGGCGATGATGATCAGGATCGGGATGATCCACACCGCGGCCTCGATCTTGGTCGAGTGCGACCAGTCGGGGGTGTAGGTGGCGGCCTTGTTGGAAGCACGGTACTTCCAGGCGAACGCCAGGGTCATGATGATCACGGGCACGACCACCAGCAGCATCAGGCCGGTGGCGATCAGGATCAGGTTCTTCTGCTCAATGCCGACCTGGCCCTTCGGGTCGAGCAGGGTCCAGTTGCACCCACTGAGTAAAAGCATGCCTAAAAAGGGCAATATGCCAAACAGTCTGGGGTAACGCTTTTTACTCATCTCACGACCTCTAGATCAGCTTGCTTCAATGCAATTTGTGTTTTGGTAGCCAACACTTCGTCCTGCCAAGTGCGGCAATTGGCGCCCGTACTCGCCCCTGCCAGGGATCCGACTGCAGGATCTAGGCGTCAAGCGGGTGTGCGGTGCTTATGGTTTCGTAGGCAACAGGCCTGTACTTCAGACCAAGTCCATTTGGTGCGGAAAACGCGGAGGGGGGTCCGCCCGGTATCGCCGTTGGGCGAAACTTGACGAAGTCAGCAAATGGAAAGCGCTGCGGCTTCCATCAATCCTGCGACTTGCAAGCAGTGCCGAACGGAAATTGGGGGCGATTGTAGATAGGTCGTTCAACGATGACTATGACTTATTGAGCAACAGTCTTTTACAGAATGCGCAACAATGCTGGTCAAAAAATCAACTTCGCGACAGTTTGTCGCACCCCTTCCAATAGCCCTGAAACCCTTGCCGCGCAAGGGCTGGTGGCTGACCTGGATCAATCGTGCGGTGCGCACTGCGGCTTATCTCGCCGCGCAATAGACCCAGGTCAATTCGGGACTTTGGTCTAAGCGCGACGGCGGTTTCGGTAGATCCCCAGGGGCACCAGCACCGTCGTCAGGACGAAGGCCACCAGCGCCCATTGCGCCAGCGACAGGCCGAGGATCGGCGGGTACGGGGTGGAGCAGAAACCGTCGACCTGGAACGCCAGCGGCCACAGCTTGGCCAGCGGCAGGTCGTCGACGATGGGCTGCAGGGTGTCGATGCCGCAGCTGACCATCGGGTTGGCGAGTATATACACATGGTTACCCGCCGCAACGATCCCGCCGATGGCGCTGAGCACCACCAGCGCCTCGAAGAAGGTCAGGCTGCGCCGCCCAGGCATGGCCGCGGCGATGAAGGCGAAGATCGCGATGAACAGCAGGGCATAGCGCTGCAGGATGCACAGCGGGCACGGCGCCTCGCCCAGCACCACCTGCATGTACAGGGCGCCACCGATCAGCGCCAGGCAGATCACGCCGAGGAGCACCAGAAAGCGCCGTTCCCGATTCAGGCGCGATGAGAGTTCGTTCATTGCCGATTCCTTCGATGGAGAGTGGCAGCACGGGCTGCCCGAGGGGCGCCCAGTCTACACGCTGGAGATGACCTTTGAATGCATCGAGGAGGGGCGTGCGCGGCTATCCATTGATGACCTAGTGTCCTGTCTCGGAAATACGTTCTCTTTTGGCGAGTGGCTTGGGTGTTCGGCCAAGGCGCCGCGACGAGTCATAGCAGGGCTATGGCGAGGAGTGGCAACGCCGGCCGGGCGCCCAAGACGCCGCCAAAAGTGAACAGCTTATTTCCGAGACAGGACACTAGTACCGAGCGGGTCGGTTTCGGTTCACTGGTGCGGATGAAAAATCCGCCAGCCCGAACGCCGGACAGGGGCAGGCCCCTCGACACCCGGGAGTGAAGGATACGGTGATTAAAGGAGAATTAAAGATGAACGCGGGTGTAAAGGCGTTCATCTCTTTCTATATAGAGAAGGGGTGGTAGGCCCAATGGCTGGCAAGCCAGCCCCCGCACGGAGAATGCAATCGTCCGCTTCGTTCTCGATTACCCACGGTTGGGAGCATCAGGTACGGGAGCTGGCTTGCGAGCAATTGGGATGATGAGAAACCCCGGGGCGCTTTGCGCCCCGTTCCGGCCGGTCCGACGCTTCGGCAAGGCCGCTCCTACAGGGATCGCGCACGCCTGTAGGAGCGGCCTTGTGCCGCGAAAGGGCTGCGCAGCAGCCCCGGCGGTTCCTGACGGAACCTCTTACTCCAACGCCGCCGCCGGCCCGAAGAACTCGTAACGGCTCTGCCCTTCCGGCACACCCAGGCCCTTGAGCTGGCGCTTGATCGCGGCCATGAAGCCCTTCGGCCCGAGGAAGTAGGCATCGATGTCACGCTCACGCGGCAGCCACTCGCCCAGCAGCGCCTGGTCCAGCAGGCCCACGGCGTCGGCGGCCTGGCTGCCGTCTTCCTCGGCGTAGCAATAGAAGCGCTTGAGCTGCGGGTGACGCGCCGCCAGGCCGTCGATCAAGTCGCGGAACGCATGCACCGCGCCATTGCGCGCACAGTGGATGAAGTGCACCGGACGCTCGGTCTTGAGCGCCGCCTCGAGCATCGCCAGGGTCGGGGTGATGCCCACACCACCACTGATCAGCACCAGCGGCTTGTCGCTGGCGGCCAGGGTGAAGTCACCGGACGGCGGGAACAGTTGCAGGGTGTCACCGACCATCAACCCGTCATGCAGGTAGTTCGAGACCTTGCCACCCGCTTCGCGCTTGACGCTGATGCGGTACTGCTCGCCGTCGCACAGGGCCGACAGCGAGTAGTTGCGGCGCTGCTCCTGGCCATCGATGAACAGTTGCAGGCCGATGTACTGGCCCGGCTCGGCCTTGAGCACCGGCTGGCCATCGACCGGGGCGAAGTAGAACGAAACGATCTCGCTGCTTTCCTGCTCGCGGCGCACCAGGCGGAATTCACGGGTACCGCGCCAGCCGCCGGCGGCCTGCTCCTTCTCTTTATAGAGGTTTTCTTCCGCGCCAATCAGGATGTCGGCCAGTTGGCCATAGGCGGCGGCCCAGGCGGCGATCACTTCAGCGGTGGCGATGTCCTTGCCCAGCACTTCCTCGATGGCGCGCAGCAGGCAGCTGCCGACAATCGGATAGTGTTCAGGGAGAATCTGCAGGGCCACATGCTTGTTGATGATCTGCCCGACCAGGCCGCCCAGTTGCTCGAGCCGGTCGATATGGCGGGCGTACATCAGCACGCCGTTGGCCAAGGCGCGCGGCTGGTCGCCGCTGGCCTGGTGGGCCTGGTTGAACAGCGGACGCACCTCGGGATACTCGCTGAGCATCAGTTTGTAGAAGTGGGTGGTCAGGGCCTCGCCACCGCTTTCCAGCAGGGGGACAGTGGCCTTGATGATTGCACGTTGTTCGGCATTGAGCATTGCGACAACTCCTGAGCCTTCGGCTTCGAATGGTTGCCTGAGGTATTTCAGCAATCGTGCCAACTTTAAACGCCAATAAAATCAGGCTCTTGAGCACATGAGTGTCATAAAGACACACTCAGGCGTATAGTCATTACGACCAACAGGAGTCCATATGACTGCAAAGCCCCTGCTCACCGCCCTCCTCCCCCTGGTCAGCGACCTCTCCTGCGACCTCCCCGACCAGGAGCGCTACCGCCGCCTGCTCGGCGCCATGCGCGGCCTGCTGCCCTGCGATGCCGCGGCGCTGCTGCGCCTGGACGGCGAGTGGCTGGTGCCGCTGGCGGTGGACGGCCTGTCGCCGGACACCCTGGGGCGGCGCTTCAAGGTCAGCGAGCACCCGCGCTTCCAGATACTCCTCAGTCGCCCGGAACCGACCCGCTTCGCCAGCGACAGCCAACTACCCGACCCTTATGACGGCCTGGTCAATGCCGAGCATGTCGACCTCGAAGTCCACGACTGCATGGGCTGCCCGTTGATGGTCGACGAGCGCCCCTGGGGCCTGCTGACCCTCGACGCCCTCACCCCCGGCCAGTTCCAGAGCCTGGAGCTCGACGCCCTGCAGGCCTTCGCCAGCCTGGCCGCCGCCACGGTGACCGTGGCCGAGCGCATCGAGCACCTGGCCCTGCGCGCCGAGGACGAACACCAGCGGGCCGAGGTGTACCGCCAGGCCAGCGGCCAGGACCGCGAACTGATCGGCCAGAGCAAGGCGCACAAGCGCCTGGTCGAGGAGATTCGCCTGGTCGGCGGCAGCGACCTGACCGTGCTGATCACCGGCGAAACCGGCGTCGGCAAGGAACTGGTGGCCCAGGCCCTGCACCGCGCCAGCCAGCGCGCCGACAAACCGCTGGTCAGCCTCAACTGCGCCGCCTTGCCCGACACCCTGGTGGAAAGCGAACTGTTCGGCCATGTGCGCGGCGCCTTCACCGGCGCCCATGGTGAACGCCGGGGCAAGTTCGAGCTGGCCAACGGCGGCACGCTGTTCCTCGACGAGGTCGGCGAGCTGCCCCTGACGGTACAGGCCAAGCTGCTGCGGGTGCTGCAGAGCGGGCAACTGCAGCGACTGGGGTCGGATCGCGAGCACCGCGTGGATGTGCGCCTGATCGCCGCGACCAACCGCGACCTGGCCGAGGAAGTGCGCAGCGGCCACTTCCGCGCCGACTTCTATCACCGCCTGAGCGTGTATCCACTGCAAGTCCCACCGCTGCGCGAGCGGGGTCGCGACGTACTGCTGCTGGCCGGCTACTTCCTCGAACAGAACCGCTCGCGCCTGGGACTGGGCAGCCTGCGCTTGTCCACCGACGCCCAGGCCGCGCTGCTGGCCTATGGCTGGCCGGGCAATGTGCGCGAACTGGAGCACCTGATCGGCCGTTCGGCGCTCAAGGCACTGGGGCAACACGGGCAGCGACCGAAGATCCTCACCCTGGAGGCGGCCGACCTCGACCTGCGCAACGTGGCGCCGACCCCACAGGTAGAAACCGAGGTGTCGTCGGTCGACGTGCCGTTGCCCGAGGGCGGGTTGCGCGAGGCGGTGGATGACTATCAGCGGCAGATCGTCGAGGCCTGCCTGAATCGTCATGGGGACAACTGGGCCGCCGCGGCGCGGGAGCTGGGGCTGGACCGGGCCAACCTGAGCCGGTTGGCCAAGCGACTGGGACTGCGCTAGCTTCAGGCCATGTGCCGCTCCTACAGCTACAGCTTTGCGATGCACCGCAAATAGCAAACTAAGCTAAAGCCTGACGCCAAAAAGCCGATAACCCGGCATCCTCCCCCATTTCGAACCGAAGGTTGCCCATGGCCACGCAAAAAGCCCGCGCGGACTCGTTGTCCCTGCTGCTGTTCACCCTGCGCAGCGGCAAGCTGATGGCAATCAACCTGCTCAAGGTCAGCGAGATCATCCCCTGCCCGCCGCTGACCAAGCTGCCGGAGGCCCACCCGCACGTCAAAGGCGTCGCCACCCTGCGCGGCAACTCGCTGTCGGTGATCGACCTGTCCCGCGCCATCGGCGAAATGCCCCTGGCCGACCCCGACGGCGGCTGCCTGATCGTCACCGAGATCAGCCGCTCGCGCCAAGGCCTGCATGTACAGGCGGTGAGCCGCATCGTCCATTGCCTGAGCACGGACATCAAGCCGCCGCCCTACGGCTCGGGCAACCGCTCGTTCATCACCGGCGTGACCCGGGTCGACAACACCCTGGTGCAGGTGCTGGACATCGAGAAGGTCATCCACGGCATCGCCCCGCCGCCGCACGAGCCGCACCCGGGCGAAGTCAGCGAGGAAGACGCCAGCCTGCTGGCCGCCGCTAACATCCTGGTGGTGGACGACAGCCAGGTCGCGCTGCAGCAGTCGGTGCACACCCTGCGCAACCTCGGCATCGAGTGCCATACCGCGCGCAGCGCCAAGGATGCGATCAACGTGCTGCTGGAACTGCAAGGCACCGACAGGGAGATCAACATCATCGTCTCCGACATCGAGATGTCCGAGATGGATGGCTTCGCCTTCACCCGTACCTTGCGTGAAACGCCCGACTTCCAGCACCTGTACATCCTGCTGCACACCTCGCTGGACAGCGCGATGAGCGGCGACAAGGCCAAGCTGGCGGGGGCCAATGCGATCCTGACCAAGTTCTCGTCGCCGGAGCTGACCAACTGCCTGGTGACGGCGGCGCGAGCGGTGGTGTTCGAGGAGCGCTGACACATCAAGTCAGGATTTTCCTGACTTGATGAAGGAAAACGTTCGGGCATAATTCGCGCCCTTCGCAGGTTCATTGGCGGTGTCGCGTATGAAATATCTCAGTTCGTTCCTCATCCTCTGCGCCCTTGCCAGCGGCGCAGCCCACGCCTCGAGCAACCAGGCCTGGAGCGACCAGCGCCAGCACATGCTCAAGGCCTGCCTGGCCGCCAGCCAGTTCAAGGATGCCCACGCCCTGGGCAAACCCGCCGAGTTCGACGACCAGGTCGGTTACAGCGCGCTGCTGATCGAGGGCACCTACCCCCAGAAGCACATGCAGAACCGCACCGGCACCGAGCTTTGCCTCTATGACCGCCAACGCCAACAAGCCTTCACCAGTGAATGGGAAGCCGGCAAGCGATGAGCGACAGTATTCGCTTCGCCTGCACCGGCTGCGGCAAATGCTGCACGGGCCATCATGTGCCGCTGACGCTTGCCGAGGCCCGCCAGTGGGCGGTCTCCGGCGGCCAGGTGGTGGTGCTGATCGAAGGGTTCATCGCCGATGGCCCGGGCATGCCGACGGACCAGCGCGAGCATGTGCTGCGCCGCTCGTTCCCGGTGCCCTGTGGCGCTGGGCAGTTGCATGTATCGGTCACCTTCGCCGCCTTCAACCCGGGGCGCTGCCGCAACCTTGATGACAACGACCTGTGCGGCATCTATGAAAGCCGACCACTGGTCTGTCGCATCTACCCGGCGGAGATCAACCCGCACCTGCCGCTGCGACCGGAAAACAAGGACTGCCCGCCCGAGGCTTGGGAACAAGGGCCTGAGCTGATTCATGGCAGCCTGCCGGTGGATGAGGGACTGCGCGCCTTGATCGAGGCCTCGCGCCAGGCGGACCGCGACGATATCGCCGCCAAGGTGGCGATCTGCCAGGCACTGGGGATGACCACCAGTGCGCTGAAGGGTAACGGGTTTACCGCGTGGTTGCCGGACATGGCAGCGTTCGCGGCGGTGCTGGGGCAGGCGCCAATGGCGGTCGATGGGCCGTGGGTGGTGCATGTGCAGGACGAGGCGCTTGCGGCCGAGCTACAGGGTCATCGCCTGCAGGTGACAGGCGAAGCGCCGGTCTACTATGCGTTCCTCGGTTTCTAGATAGACCCTATCGCGGGGCAAGCCCGCTCCCTGCCCCTTTGAAGTATCGATGCCAATTTTTTGTGGGAGCGGGCTTGCCCCGCGATAGGGCCGGCACTGACAACTCAGTCAATCACTGGCACCGCCGCCAGAACTCATCCGCCAGCCGCCGCAGGTCCTTGGCCAGGTCCGCCACGTCACTGGCGCTGCTGTGGCTGCGCTGCCCGACGCTGACCGTCGCCTCGCTGGCCTGGCGGATGCTGGTTATGTTGCGGTTGATGTTCTCGCTGACCTGGCTCTGCTGCTCCACCGCTGCGGCGATCTGCAGGCTCATCTCGTTGATCTGGTTGACCCGCACGCTGATGCTGTCCAGCGCGTCGCTGGCCAGCTGCGCCTGCTCGACACTGTGCCCGGCATGGGCGCTGCTCTGCTGCATCACCTGCACCGCCGCGCGGGCGCCATCCTGCAGGGCGGCGATCATGCGCTGGATATCGTGGGTGGACTGGGCGGTGCGCTGGGCCAGGCCGCGCACCTCGTCGGCGACCACCGCGAAGCCACGCCCCTGGTCACCGGCCCGCGCCGCCTCGATGGCGGCGTTGAGCGCAAGCAGGTTGGTCTGCTCGGCGATACCGCGGATCACGTCGAGCACCCCGGATATCTCGCTGCTGTGGCTCTCCAATTGGTGGATCACCTCGCTGGCCTCGACCAGCGAGCCGGCCAGGTCCTGGATCGCGCAGCGGTTGCGGTCGACCAGCTGGTGGCCGGACTGGGTTTCGTCCTCGGCCTGGTCGGCGGCCATCGCCGCCATCTGCGCGCTGCTGGCTACCTGGGCGACGCTGGCGCTCATCTGGTGGATCGCGGTGGCCACCTGGTCGGCTTCGCTCTGCTGCTCCAGGCTGTTGGCATGGCTGCTGTGCAAGGCCTCGACCAGTGAGCCAGAGTGCCCGGCCAGGCGTGACGAGGTATCGCCGATACGTCCGACCACCGCCCCCAGCTGCGCCTTGAGCATGCGCATGGCGAATTCGATCTGCCCGAGACCATCACGCCGGCCGGTGTACAGCTGCTGGCTGAGCGGATTGTCGGCGATCGCCTGGGCTTGTTGACACAATCGCTCGTAGGGGCGCAGCAATAACAGGATCGCCAGACTGCTAAGGCCTGCCGCCGCCGCCACTTCCACCAGCGACTCCAGCAGAGGCGCCCCCAGCCACCACTGCCCGCACCCCAGCACCAACGCCAGCACGGCACCGACCGCCAGCGACAGACGCGCCCCCAAACCCAGCACCGGCAAGCGCTCGCGCCAGCCACGCCGGCCTTCGCGCAGACGCGCATAGCAGCGCTCGGCCGCCGCAACCTGCTCGGCCCCGGGCTTGGTCCGCACCGACTGGTACTCCAGCGCCTGCCCGCCGCAGCTGATCGGCGAGACGAAGGCGCTTACCCAGTAGTGATCGCCGTTCTTGCAGCGGTTCTTCACCAGCCCCATCCACGAACGCCCGGCCTTGAGCGCCTGCCACATCTGGGCAAACGCCTGGGGCGGCATGTCGGGATGGCGGACGATGTGATGGGCACTGCCCAGCAGTTCCTCGCGGGAGAACCCGCTGACCCGCAGGAAATCGTCGTTGGCATAGGTGATGCGGCTGTCCAGGTCGGTGGTGGACAGGATGTTGGCGTCGCCGGGGTAATCCACTTCGCGACCGGTAACAGGCATATTGCACTTCATCGGAGGCTCTCGTTGTAGTACGGGAAAATCGGCAGGGCGTACGACTCTAGGGGCAAACGCTGGCGCAATATTGATCCATGGCAGGGTATTGGCACTTGGCCATCAATCCACCGAAACTGACAGCCGTGACAGCCAGGCGTCACGCTGCCGACCCGGTCGGCGCGCTATAACCCTGCAATAGCCCAATCTTTTTTCCAGCCCCTTGGCCAAGGTGCCCACCCCGATGCGACGTCCGTCCCGCTCTCTCGTTCTCGCCGCCCTGGTCCTCGTCCTGCTGGTCGCCCTTGGCTCTTGGCAGGGATTGCGCCACGAAGCCCCGTCCAGCCGCGCCGCCAGCGCGATCCCGGTGCGGGTGGTCGCGGTGGCCCAGCAGGACGTGCCGCGCTACCTCAGTGCCATCGGCTCGGTGCTGTCGCTGCACAGCGTCGAGGTCCGCCCTCAGGTCGAAGGCGTGCTGACCCAGGTACTGGTCAAGGAAGGCCAGTGGGTCAGCCAGGGCGACCTGCTGGCCACCCTCGACGACCGGGCTATCCGCGCGAACCTGGACCAGGCCCGTGCCCAGCTCGGCCAGACCCAGGCGCAGTTGCAAGTAGGCAACGTCAACCTCAAGCGCTACCAGCTGCTGAGCACCGACGACGGCGTGTCAAAGCAGACCCTCGACCAGCAGCAGGCCCTGGTGAACCAGTTGCAGGCGACTCTCAAAGGCAACCAGGCGGCCATTGACAATGCCGCGGTACAGCTCAGCTACACGCAGATCCGCTCGCCGGTCACCGGCCGCGTCGGCATCCGCAACGTCGACCCCGGCAACCTGGTGCGCACCAGCGACACCCAGAGCCTGTTCAGCGTCACCCAGATCGACCCGATCGCCGTGGAGTTCGCCCTGCCTCAGCAACAACTCCCGGTCCTGCAGGGCTTGCTGAAATCGCCTAGCCCCGCCGAGGTCGAGGCGTACATGGACGCCGACGGTGAACGCAGCCTGCTCGCCAGGGGCCACCTGATGCTGATCGACAACCAGGTCTCGGCCACCACCGGCACGGTGCGGGTCAAGGCCGAGTTCGACAACAAGGACGGCCGCCTGTGGCCCGGCCAGCTGGTCACCGTGCGCCTGCGCACGGCGGTGGACGAGGACGCCCTGGTGGTACCGCCGCCGGTGGTGCAACGCAGCATCGACGGCCACTTCGTCTACCGCCTGGACGGCGACAAGGTCAGCGCCGTGCCGGTCAAGGTGGTGTACCAGGACAGCACGCTGAACGTCATCGCCGGGGTCAAGGCCGGCGACCGCCTGGTGCTGGACGGCCAGTCGCGGCTCAAGCCCGGCAGCACCGTCGAGGTCACGCCCGACGCCCCGGCCCCGGCGGAGATGGCCGACCGCAGGAGCCAGCCATGAACACCCGCAACGGCGTCTCGGCCTGGTGCATCGACCACCCCATCGCCACCCTGCTGCTGACCTTCGCCCTGGTGCTGCTGGGCGCCATCGCCTTCCCGCGCCTGCCGGTGGCGCCCCTGCCCGAGGCCGACTTCCCGACCATCCAGGTCACCGCCCAGTTGCCCGGCGCCAGCCCGGAAACCATGGCCTCGTCGGTGGCGACGCCCCTGGAGGTGCAGTTCAGCGCCATCCCCGGCATGACCCAGATGACCAGCAGCAGCGCCCTGGGCTCGACCAACCTGATCCTGCAGTTCACCCTCGACAAGAACATCGACACCGCCGCCCAGGAAGTCCAGGCGGCGATCAACACCGCCACCGCGCGTCTGCCCCAGGACATGCCCAGCCCGCCGACCTGGCGCAAGGTCAACCCGGCCGACAGCCCGGTGCTGATCCTCACCGTCAGCTCGACGCAGATGCCCGGCAATGAGCTCAGCGACTACGCCGAGACCCTGCTGGCCCGCCAGCTCAGCCAGATCGACGGGGTCGGCCTGATCAACATCACCGGCCAGCTGCGCCCGGCCATCCGCGTGCAGGCCCAGCCCGAGAAACTCGCTGCCATCGGCCTGACCCTGGCCGATATCCGCCTGGCCATCCAGCAGACCAGCCTCAACCTGGCCAAGGGCGCGCTGTACGGCGAACACAGCGTGTCGACCCTTGCCGCCAACGACCAGCTGTTCCACCCCGAGGACTACGCCAGGCTGATCGTCAGCTACCGCAACGGCGCGCCCGTGCACCTGGCCGACGTGGCCAAGGTGATCGATGGTGCCGAGAACGCCTATGTGAAGGCCTGGTCCGGCGACCGACCGGGGCTCAACCTGGTGATCTTCCGCCAGCCCGGCGCCAACATCGTCGACACCGTGGACCGGGTGCTCGACGCCCTGCCGCGCCTGCAGGAAATGCTGCCGGCGGCGGTCGATGTCTCGGTGCTGCAGGACCGTACCCAGACCATCCGCGCCTCGCTGCACGAGGTGGAGCTGACCCTGATGATCGCCGTGGCCCTGGTGATCGGGGTGATGGCGCTGTTCCTGCGCCAGTGGTCGGCAACCTTCATCGTCTCCAGCGTGCTCGGCGTGTCGCTGATCGCCAGTTGCGCGTTGATGTACGTGTTCGGCTTCAGCCTCAACAACCTCACCCTGGTGGCCATCGTCATCGCCGTGGGCTTCGTGGTGGATGACGCCATCGTCGTGGTGGAGAACATCCACCGCCACCTGGAGGCCGGCGACGACAGCCGCACCGCCGCGCTCAAGGGCGCCGGCGAGATAGGTTTCACCGTGGTGTCGATCAGCTTCTCGCTGATCGCCGCGTTCATTCCGCTGCTGTTCATGGGCGGCGTGGTCGGCCGGCTGTTCAAGGAATTCGCCCTGACCGCCACCGCGACCATCCTGATTTCGGTGGTGGTCTCGCTGACCCTGGCGCCGACCCTGGCCGCGCTGTGCATGCGCCGCCCGCCCGAGGAGCAGCACGGCGGCCTCGGCCAGCGCCTGGTGCGCTGGTACGAAAAGGGCCTGGACCGGGCCCTGGCGCACCGGCGCGTTACCCTCGGCGTGTTCGGCCTGACGCTGGCGCTGGCGGTGGCCGGTTACGTGGCCATCCCCAAGGGCTTCTTCCCGTTGCAGGACACCGGTTTCATCCTCGGCACCACCGAAGCGGCGGCGGATGTCTCCTACCCGGCGATGATCGAGAAGCACCAGGCCCTGGCGAAGATCATCGAGGCCGACCCTGCGGTGCGCGCCTTCTCCCACTCGGTCGGCGTCACCGGCAGCAACCAGACCATTGCCAACGGCCGCTTCTGGATCTCCCTCAAGCCCCGTGGCGAACGCGACGTCTCGGCCAGTGAATGGATCGACCGCATGCGCCCGAAACTGATGCAGATCCCCGGTATCGTCCTCTACCTGCGCGCCGGACAAGACATCAACCTCAGCTCCGGCCCCTCGCGCACCCAGTACCAGTACGTGCTCAAGAGCAACGACGGCGTGGCGCTGAACCTGTGGACCCAGCGCCTGACCGAGCGCCTGCGCGAAAATCCGGCGTTCCGCGACCTGTCCAACGACCTGCAGTTGGGCGCCAGCGTCACCCGCATCGACATCGACCGCCAGGCCGCGGCGCGCTTCGGCCTGACCACCACCGACGTCGACCAGGCGCTGTACGACGCCTTCGGCCAGCGGCAGATCAGCGAGTTCCAGACCGAGACCAACCAGTACAAGGTGATCCTCGAACTGGACGCCCGCCAGCGCGGCAAGGCCGAGAGCCTCAACTACTTCTACCTGCGCTCGCCGCTGTCCGGCGAGATGGTGCCGCTGTCGGCCCTGGCCCATGTTGCGCCGCCCAGCACCGGCCCCCTGTCGATCAGCCATGACGGCCTGTTCCCGGCGGCCAACCTGTCGTTCAACCTGGCCCCCGGCGTAGCCCTGGGCGATGCGGTGCAGATCCTCGAACGCACCCAGCGCGAGCTGGGCATGCCCGACTCCATCGCCGGCAACTTCCAGGGCGCGGCCCAGGCGTTCCAGAGCTCGCTATCGAGCCAGCCGTACCTGATCCTCGCCGCGCTGGTGGCGGTGTACATCATCCTCGGCGTGCTCTACGAGAGCTTCGTGCACCCGCTGACCATCATCTCCACCCTGCCCTCGGCGGGCCTGGGCGCGCTGATCCTGCTGTGGCTGATGGGCCAGGACTTCACCATCATGGGCCTGATCGGCGTGGTGCTGTTGATCGGCATCGTCAAGAAGAACGGCATCCTGCTCATCGACTTCGCCCTCGACGCCCAGCGCCACCAGGGCATGACGCCCGAGCAGGCGATCCGCCAGGCATGCCTGGTGCGCTTCCGTCCGATCATCATGACCACCCTGGCCGCGCTGCTCGGCGCGGTGCCGCTGATGTTCGGCTTCGGCACCGGCGCCGAACTGCGCCAGCCGCTGGGCATCGCCGTGGTCGGCGGCCTGCTGGTAAGTCAGGCGCTGACGCTGTTCACCACCCCGGTCATATACTTGGCCCTGGAGCGCCTGTTCCACCGCCGCCGGGCCGCTGCCGCTCCCGCGCCGACCGCCAGTTGAGACAAGACCATGCGTGTGCTGATCATCGAAGACGAAGAGAAAACCGCCGACTACCTGCATCGCGGCCTTACCGAGCAGGGCTTCACCGTCGACCTGGCCCGTGACGGCATCGACGGCCTGCACCTGGCCCTGGAAGGCGACTACGCGGTGATCGTGCTCGACGTGATGCTGCCGGGCCTGGATGGCTATGGCGTGTTGCGCGCACTGCGGGCGCGCAAGCAGACGCCGGTGATCATGCTCACCGCCCGCGAGCGGGTCGAGGACCGTATTCATGGCCTGCGCGAAGGCGCCGACGACTACCTGGGCAAGCCGTTCTCGTTCCTCGAACTGGTCGCCCGCCTGCAGGCGCTGACCCGGCGCAGTGCCATTCATGAGCCCTTGCAGATCCAGGTGGCGGACCTGTGGATCGACCTGATGGCGCGCAAGGCCACCCGCGCGGGATCGCGCCTGGACCTGACCGCCAAGGAGTTCTCGCTGCTCAGCGTGCTGGCCCGGCGCCAGGGCGAGATCCTGTCCAAGACCGCCATCGCCGAGCTGGTCTGGGACATCAACTTCGACAGCGACGCCAATGTCGTCGAGGTGGCCATCAAGCGCCTGCGCGCCAAGCTCGATGGGCCATTCGACAACAAGCTGCTGCATACCATTCGAGGCATGGGTTATGTCCTGGAGCACCGTGGATAGCCCAGGGGGCGCTGCGCGCCCCTTTCGCGGCACAAGGCCGCACCTACAGGGAGACGTGATCCTCTGTAGGAGCGGCCTTGTGCCGCGAAAGGGCTGCGCTGCAGCCCCCAGGGAGATTTGCCCATGACCCTTTTGCCCAGCAAACCCGGCAACTCCATCGCCCTGCGCCTCTCGGCCCTGTTCACCCTGGTGGCCCTGGCCGTGTTCGTGCTGATCGGCAGCGCCCTGTACCGCCAGGTCGACCGCAGCCTCGACCTGCTACCGGCCGCCGAACTGGACGCGCGCTTCAGCGTGCTCGAATCGACCCTCAACCGCTACGGCACTCCCGAGCACTGGGCCAAGATCAACAACAAGCTCAACCTGCTCAGCGAGGAAGACCGACGCATCCGCTTCTGGGTGGTGAGCAGTAATCCGGCCTTCGAATACGGCCACCCCTCCGAACAGGTGCGCGGCTTCGCCGAGGGCACGCCGGGCATGCGCGACCTGCGCCTGAGCGACAGCCCCTACCCGTACAAGGTGCTGATCAGCGAACTGCCGGCGCTGGGTGAGCGCCCGCCGCTACGCTTTCTGATCGGCATCGACACCGAGACCTTCTGGCAGGCCCAGCACAGCCTGCTGGTGGCCATCGTCGGCCTGGCCGCCTTCGGCGTGCTGCTGGCCTCGCTGCTCGGCTACTGGGTCGCGCGCATCGGCCTCAGACCCCTTCTGGCGCTGTCGGACGAAGCCCAGGCCCTGGCCCCGCCACGCCTGGACGGCCGCCTGCAGACCCGCGACCTGCCGCCGGAGCTGGCGCAGTTCGCCGGCGCCTTCAACGCCGCCCTCGACCGGGTCAGCCAGGCCTATTCGCAACTCGAAGCCTTCAACGCCGACGTCGCCCACGAACTGCGCTCGCCACTGACCAACCTGATCGGCCAGACCCAGGTCGCCCTGACCCGCGGGCGCAGCGCCGAGCACTACTTCGAGGTGCTGCAATCGAACCTCGAAGAACTTGAGCGGCTGCGCAGCATCATCAACGACATGCTGTTCCTGGCCAGCGCCGACCAGGGCAGCAAGGCCACCTCGCTGACCAGCGCGTCGCTGGCCGAGGAGGTGGCCACCACCCTCGACTACCTCGACTACATCCTCGAGGACGCCCAGGTCAGCGTCAGCGTCAGCGGCGACGCCCAGGCCTGTTTCGAAAAGGCCCAGCTGCGCCGGGCGCTGATCAACCTGCTGAACAACGCCGTGCAGCACACCGCGCCGCACCAGGTGATCCAGGTGCGCATCGAGGCGGGCGAGGAACAGGTGAGCATCGCGGTGAGCAACCCGGGGCCGGCAATTGCCGACGAGCACCTGCCGATGCTGTTCGAGCGCTTCTACCGGGTGGATGCGGCCCGCGCCAACAGCGGCGGCGGCAACCACGGACTGGGCCTGGCCATCGTCAAGGCGATCGCCCTGATGCACGGCGGCAGTGTTTTCGTGCACAGCGAAGCCGGCGCCAATACCTTCGGTATCAACTTGCCGAACGCTCAACTACGCGGGTTTGCGGTAAAAGTCTGAGTATTTTTGCCGCGATCATTACTTTTTGCGCAACAGTGCTTATCTGAACAGCCTCTGTTTCCCCGCTGTTTACAGGACTAACTTTAGCCCTGTCTCCATTAGCACTTGCCCCGCAAGAAGGTTGCATCAAATGTCCAACAGTATGGGTATTGCCAGCGTGTTCGTCCTGTCTTCCCTGTTGTTGTCGCCCCTGGCCATGGCCGAAGAATCCCCGGCCTTCGTCGCCCGTAACGCAGAATTTGCCGCTGTTCACCAGGAGGCTCGCGAAGCCTACGCCGCGCAACAAGCCGATGCGGTAAAAGACGCACGGCAGACTGCTTCCAAAGTCTCTGTCGACACCGATGCCGACAGCTGACAGGCCCAACGCCGGTTTCCAGTTTTCCCTTGGCTACACCATGGGCAGTGCCCGTGACGATATGTTAGCCTTTCAAAGCCGCTGCCTTTCAGCGGCTTTTTTTATGCGTCGAAAATATCAGCCTGGCTGTTACGTCTCTAATAAGAACTTGCAGACACGACAATAAAAAACTGCCCCATCGCTTGACCAAAGGAGTTTGTACCGGTGTCTTTTGCGTTTCGTTTCACCCCGTTGTTCGTTGCATTGGCCGCAACGATGCCCGTGGCCGCACAGGCCGATGAAGACAAGGCTGATGGCTTCATCGAGGGTTCCACGCTGAACCTGCATTTCAGAAATGCCTACTTCAACCGTAACCAGCTCAACCGCGAGCAGCGTGACAATCGCGAATGGGGCCAGGGCGCCGTGGCGCGCTTCGAGTCCGGCTACACCCCCGGCGTGATCGGCTTCGGCCTGGACGCCCACGCCATCCTGGGCCTGAAGCTGGACGGTGGTGGCGGCCACGCCGGCACCTCGATCCTGCCAAGCCACGTCAAGGACGATGGCAGCCTGGGCGCGGCGCCGCATTCGTTCTCCACCGCCGGCGGCGCGATCAAGCTCAAGGGCTTCGACACCGAGTTCAAGGCCGGTGACCTGTTCCTCACCAACCCAGTGATCGCCGGTGGCGAAAGCCGCATGCTGCCGCAGACCTTCCGCGGCGTCGCCGTGACCAACCGCAGCTTCGACGGGCTGATGCTCGAAGGCGGCAAGGTCAGCTTCACCAAGCCGTACAACCAGAGCGGCCACCGCCGCATCAACACCTACTACAGCAACCAGACGCGCGAGCAGGACAGCCAGAACCTGAGCTGGGCCGGCGCCTCCTGGAGCGGCACCGAAGGCGTTACCGCCAACGTCTACGCCGCCGAGTTGAAGGACATCTGGAACCAGTACTACGCCGATTTCGACTACACCTACCAGGTCAACGACCTGGTCAGCCTGAACCCGGGCGTGCACTTCTACCACACCCAGGACACCGGCCAGTCGAAGCTGGGCGACATCGACAACAACACCTGGAGCGTGCACTTCACCGTGGCCGCCGGGTACCACAGCGTCACCGCCGCCTACCAGCGGGTCAACGGCGACACGCCGTTCGACTACATCAACCTGGGCGACAGCATCTTCCTCGACAACTCGCGCATGTACTCGGACTTCAACGCGCCGAACGAGCGCTCCTGGAAGCTGCAGTACGACTATGACTTCGCCGGCCTCGGCATGCCGGGCCTGAGCACCTCGCTGTCGTACTCGCGCGGCAAGGCCGACCTGACCAAGGCCAGCCAGGACACCCAGTACTACGCCTTCTATAACGCCGACGGCGAGAATGCCCGGCACTGGGAGCGCGACTTCGACGTGAAGTACGTGTTCCAACAAGGCCAGCTGAAGGACCTGTCGGTGCTGCTGCGCTATGCCACGCACCGGGCCAACGCGGCGTACTCGAACATCCAGGACAATGACGAATTCCGCGTGATCGTGGATTACCCGTTGAACGTGTTCTAACGCAGTCCCCCTGTAGGAGCGGCCTTGTGTCGCGAAAGGGCCGCAACGCGGCCCCAGGTTCCAAAGTGATGCACAGAATGCTGGGGCTGCTTCGCAGCCCTTTCGCGACGCAAGGCCCCACATGGACAGCGCTCCCTGCTTCAACGGTTACGGTTCAACCCAATCTCCAGGTCATTGATCAACGCCTTGGCCATGGCGCTGAGCATCCGCACCGCACTCCCCGCTTTCAGGTCTCCTTCCATTTCCGCCTCGGTGGTCAGGTGCAGGATGCAGTCCTGCAATACCGACAGCTCATCGAATGCCCGGCTCAGGGGCACACCCGGCAGCACGCGATAACACTCAAGAAAGGTCTCGTCGCCCGCGGTGACGGGCATATCGGACTGCTCGCTCATGGCTGCACCTCCAGCGACCTGGCGTGGGCCATCAGGCAGCTCAGCAACCGGCTGAGGATGGAAATGTTATCCACCAGGATCTCGGGACGCTCATCCACGGGAAAGGCCATGTAGACGTCGCAGGTGCGGGTCATCATGGTCATCAGGACAGCGGCATGCTCCCAGACTTCGGCGAGGGGCAGATGGTCGATGATGGAGATGTAGGGGATAGGTGGGTCAGGTACCAGCTTTTTCATATGCGTTTCCCAATGTCATTAAAGGAAACCGCCAGCTCATCCTTTCTCACCAGATAAGGGTGGCAGCCGTACATGGGGTGAGAAAACCGAGGACATCGGAACCCGGCCAGACCTAGGTCTGCCCATGCACAGCTGCCGTAACAGAATGCGGGACCAACATCGTTCGGGTTTCTCACACCCGGTCACCAAATTCGGCGACCCGACGACGTTAGCCCTGATGCATTTCCCCGCCTATCCAGACCCTTCCGGCAGGCACGTAGGATAGGTCCCAAGCACAGCCCGGCTGAAGCATTTGGTTTCAGATTCGGAAATATCGTACAGCCCCTCACCCCTCTGACGGTGTCACCACCACCGTGCAGGTCGTCCCCGCCGCCAGCAGGAACCCCTCCGGCACTTCATCGATATGAATCCGCACCGGCACCCGCTGCGCCAGACGCACCCAGTTGAAGGTCGGGTTCACATCGGCGATCAGCTCGCGGCTCTGCGGGTTGTCGCGGTCGTAGATGCCGCGGGCGATGCTCTCCACATGCCCCTTGATGCGCTCGCCGCTCATCATCTGCAGTTCGGCCACATCGCCCACCTTCACATGGGGCAGCTTGGTCTCCTCGAAGAAGCCGTACACCCAGAACGACTGCTCATCCACCACCGCCATCACCGCCTCGCCGGTACGGGCATAGTCGCCCTTGTGGATGTTCAGGTTGGTCACGTAGCCATCGACGGTGGCGACGATCTGCGTGCGCTTGAGGTTCAGCTCGGCAGCCGCCAGTTGGGCCTGGGCGTGCTGGTAGTCGGCCAACGCCGAATCGGCGATGTTGCTGGCGTCGTCGCGGTTCTCTTTTGAGATCACCAGGTTGTCCAGGTCGGCGCGGCGCCTGGCATTCACCTTGCGCATCTCCCAGGTGGCCTTGCGCGAGGCTACCAGCGCCTTGGCCTGGTCCACCGCCAGCTGGTAGTGCTCGGGGTCGATGCGGATCAGCACGTCGCCCTTCTTCACCCGCTGGTTGTCCTTGACCGGCACGTCCACCACATAGCCCGGCACATCGGCGGCGACGTTGATGATGTCGGCGCGCACCCGGCCGTCGCGGGTCCACGGCGTGGTCATGTAGTGCAGCCACAACTGGCGGCCGATCGCCACGGCAGCGGCCAGCACCAGCAGGGTGGCGATCAGGCTGAAGAACTTTTTCATTGCAGGATTCTCACCAGTAGAGCGACAGCGCCAGGGCGCCGAACAGGCAGACGAACAGCGACAGGCGCAGCAGCGCCGGGTGCCAGAAGAAGCGATAGCCATCAACGCTTGCGATGAACCGGTCCAGGCCCCAGGCCAGGCCCAGGGCGAACAGGAACATCAAGGTCATGGTGGGCATGTACACGCCATGGAAGGCGATCTCACGGGGCATGGTGCAATCCTTTCGCCGGGGCCAGCGGCGACTGTGGGTCGAGCAGGGAGGAACGGATGAAGTGCAGGTAGCTCTGCGCCCGGCGCAGTACCGAGGTGTCGAAGTGCCGGGCGAAGGGTTCGTCGGTGGCCTGCACACGACTGATCGCATGGTCCACCGCCACCAGGGCGCGCTCGTGGTTGCTGGCGCTGGGCTGCAGGAATAGCCGCGCCAGGGCCCGGCCCATCACGCGGATGGCCTGGCGCCAGGGCTGCGACTCGGCGTAGGCCGGGTGGATCGGCGCGCGATCCTGCTCCTTGCGCAGCTCGATGATGGCGTGGCCGATCTCAAGCACGGTGAACATCCAGCCCATCAGCTCGCTCTGCACCTGTGGCTTGCCGGCGGCCAGGCCATAGGCCTGGTGCAGCAGGTCGCGGGTACGGCTCTCGAAGGCCGAGCCCAACCCGCGCAATCGCCCGCCGATGGCGAACAGCACCTGCTCGCGCAGCTCCTGCTCCAGGCGGCTCCACAGCCAGCGGCTGTTGGGCGGCAGGATGATCGCTCCGGCCGCAGCGCAGACGAACATGCCGATGACCATGCCGATGTAGTCATTGATGAAGGTATAGGGGTCATAAACGGTCAGGTTGTTCGGCACCGAACCGATGGCGAAGAACACCAGCAGGCCCAGGCCGTAACCGGCATAGGCCGGGCGCGAGGCGAGGAACGCGCCAAGCACGAACACCGGCGCCAACACCATGCACAGCAGCGGAAAACCGTCGATCCAGGGGAACACGAAGAACGTCTCGAAGAACCCGACGAAGGCGCCGATCGCCGTGCCGCAGGCCATCTGGAACGACATGCGCTTGGGGTTCGGCGAGGCCGCCGACAGGCCCACGGTGACGGTGGCGATCAGGGTCATCATGGCGCCGCTGGGCCAGTCGCTGAGCAGCCAGTAGCTGCCCAGCAACAGCAGCACTGCCGAGGCGCGCACACCGGCGGCCAGCGATACCAGCCAGCTGGTCTGGGCCACGTAGGGCTCGTCCCACTGTTCGCGCTCGTGCTTGTGCACGGCCAGCGAGGCATGGGTCTCGGCGTAGCTGTACATCTCCTCGACGAAGCGGTAGAGCAGCTCGAAGGCGGTGTGGAAATCGAGCAGGTCGGACTCGCTCGGGTTGGTCTCCAGGTACTCGGCGCGTAAGCCTCGCACCTGGGCCTGCAGGCCTTCCTTGTAGGTGCCCAGCTCCAGGGCCAGGCGCAAGGCATCAGCGTCGGTCAGAGCCCGACCGACATAGGGCTGCAGCAGCTCGGCCAGGGTGTCCAGGCCGGGCTCGATGGCGCCGACGATCTGCAACGGGCCACGGGCGCGCAGACGCTCCAGCAACCGGTGCAAGGCATTGAAGCGCGTGGTGATGGCCATGAACTCGCTGTTCATGCGCACCAGGCGGCCCGAGCGCCGGCGCATGTGCGGGTCTTCGAAGGCGGTGACGTTGCGCAGGCTCTCCAGGCCCACCGCCTCGGCGACGAAGCGCACGTTGCTGGTCTCGAAGCGGTCGCGCTGGCTGTCGCCGCGCAGGGCCTCGACCACCACCCCGGCAAACACGCCGAAGCGCTGGTACAGGGCGTTGCGCATGGCGGCACTGGCCGACTGCGGCAGGATCGCGGCACTGACGAAAGTCGAGACCAGAATCCCCAGGGCGATCTCCAGCACCCGCCACACCGCCGCCATGAACGCCTGGTCGGGGTGCTGCAGCACTGGCAGGCCGATCATCGCCGCCGTGTAACCGGCCAGCACGAAGCCATAGGCGCGGAAGGTGCGGTAGCGCATGGCCCCCGCCGAGCACAGGCCGACCCACAGCGCCAGGCTGGGCAGGAACAGCTCGGTGTTCTGCGGGAAGATCGCCATCAGCGCGACCATCATCGCCGAGCCGGCAAGCGTCCCCAGCACCCGGTAGAAGCTCTTGGCGAACACATGACCACTCTGCGGCTGCATGACGATGAACACGGTGATCATCGCCGTGCGCGGCTGCGGCAGCTCCAGGCGCATGGCCAGCCACAGGGTGATGAACGCGGCGGCCAGCACCTTGAAGATGTAGACCCAGGTGACCCCGTCGGTGCGCGCCCAGGCGAAGAAGCCCCGGCGCCACTCCAGACTGCGCAGCCAGCGCAGGGGCAAGCTCGGTGTGCTCATTCGGCGTGGTCCGGCTGGTCGAAGATGGCCAGGGTGGCCGGCGTTTTCGGTGCGGCCTGGCGTTCTTGATCGGGCACATCCTTGCCCGCCTCCAGGCCGCCGCCCAGGGCGGTGACCAGCTCGGCGTGGGCGGTCAGGCGCGCGGCCTGCACCTGCTGCTGCACCTGTTGCTGGCGGAACAGCAGGGTCTGGGCGTTGAGCACGTTGAGGTAATCGGTCAGGCCACGCTGGAAGGCAACAGTGGCGATGTCGTAGGTCTTCTGCGCGGCGGCCACGGATTCGGCGGCGAAATGCGCCTGCTCCTTCATCGACTCGCGGCGGATCAGCTGGTCGGAGATGTTCTTCAGCGCGCCGATCACCGTCTGGTTGTAGCGCGCCACGGCCACGTCATAGCCGGCCGAGGCCACGCCCAGCTGCGAGCGCAGGCGGCCGCCGTCGAAGATCGGCAGGCTGATGGCCGGCCCTACGTTGTAGTTGAACTTGCGCCCGGTGAGGAACTCCAGCGGGCCGCCGCCGGTGGCCATGAAGCCAAGGCCGCCGACCAGGTCGACGTTGGGGAAGAAGCCGGCGTGGGCCACATCGATGCCACGGGCCTGGGCCGCCACCTGCCAGCGGCTGGCGACCACGTCGGGGCGCTGGCCGACCAGCTCGGCGGGCAGGTTCGACGGCAGTTTCAGCGGCGAGCCGAGGGTCAGGGTCGGGCGTTGCAGCTTCGCCCCCTCCCCTGGCCCCTTGCCGGCCAGGGCCGCCAGCTGATTGCGGGTCAGGGCGATCTCTTCGTTGAGGCTGTCGATCTGGCGGTGGGTTTCCGGCAGCGGCGCCTCGGCCTGGCTGACCTCGAAATGGGTGCCGATGCCACCGTCGAGGCGACGCTTGGCCAGGGCGACGATCTGCTCCTGCTGCGCAAGCTCGGCCTGGACGATATCGCGCCGGGCGTAATGCAAGCTGAGCTGGATATAGGCGCGCACCACGTTGTTCTCAAGCTCCAGCTGAGCCTGACGCGCCTCGGCGACGCTCATGTGTGCCTGGTCCACGGCCTGCTCGCTGGCATTGCGCTCGCGGCCCCACAGGTCCAGGGCGTAGCTGAAACCGATGGCGGCATTGTTGTCCCAGGTGTTGGCGCCGGACAGCGCGCCCGGGCCGTAGAACTGATCCTCGGGCCAGTTGTGGCGCTTGAGGGTGGCGTTGCCGTTGGCCTGCAGTTTTTCCGCCGACTCGACCACACCGGCCATGGCCTTGGCTTCACGCACCCGAGCGGCGGCCATGGCCATGCTCGGGCTGCCGGCCAGGGACTGGGCGATCCAGGCGTCGAGCTGCGGGTCGCCGTAGGCACGCCACCATTGCTGGGCCGGCCAGTGGGCGTCGCGCGCGGCCTCGCGGATCGCGGCGTCGGTGGTCAGTTGGTTGGCTTGGAGGGTCTTGCTTTGCGGGGCGATGCCCCAGGTTCCGATACAGCCGCTCAAGGTGAGACAAAGGGCACAGGCACTGAACGCATGGAGCGCTCTGATGTGGCGACGCGGCACAGCTGCGATTTCCCGAGGAAGAGGTGGAGGGGCCGGGCAATTCTAGGGGCGGGTTTCATTGGCGATAAGCGCATATTCCTGCGAATCTTTGTTACCAAAACAGCGATAATCCGGCTTTAGTCGGAAGCGAAATTCCGCAACTTCATGTCACAATTTTGTCCTCTAAACCGAGAGTGACCCATGGACACCCTGCAAAACATGCGTGCTTTCAGTTGCGTGGCCCAGCTCGGCAGCTTCACCGCTGCCGCGGCGCAACTGGATACGACCACCGCGAACGTGTCGCGGGCGGTCTCCAACCTGGAAGCCCATCTGCAAACCCGCCTGCTCAACCGCACCACCCGGCGCATCGCGCTGACCGAGGCCGGCAAGCGCTACCTGATGCGCTGCGAACAGATTCTTACCTACGTGGAAGAAGCCGAGGCCGAGGCCAGCGACGCCCACGCCCGCCCCGCCGGACAGTTGAAGGTGCATTCGATGACCGGCGTCGGCCAGCACTTCGTGGTCGATGCCATCGCCCGCTACCGCGAGTCGCACCCGGACGTGACCTTCGACCTGACCATGGCCAACCGCGTGCCCGACCTGCTGGACGAGGGCTACGACGTGTCCATCGTGCTGGCCAGCGAGCTGCCGGACTCGGGCTTCGTCTCGCAGCGCCTGGGCATCACCTACAGCATCGTCTGCGCCTCGCCCGAGTACGTGGCCCGCCACGGCAGCGCGCACAAGCCGGCCGACCTGCTCAAGCACGCCTGCCTGCGCATGGTCAGCCCGGTGATCCCGCTGGAGAAGTGGCTGTTCGACGGGCCGGAAGGCCAGGAGATGGTCAACATCACCACCTCGCCGTTCCAGGTCAACTCGGCGGACGCGATGAAGACCGCGATCCGCAGCGGCATGGGCGTGGGCGTGCTGCCGATCTATTCGGCCATCGACGGCCTGCGCGACGGCAGCCTGGTGCGGATCATGCCGGAGTACCGCCTGCAGGAGCTGAACCTGTACGCGATCTACCCGTCGCGCCAGTACCTGGATGCCAAGATCAAGACCTGGGTCGAGTACCTGCGCAACTCACTGCCGGAGATTCTTGCCGCCCATGAGGCCGACCTGAAGACCCATGAGCTGCTGATCGCCAACTGAAGAAAGCGGCTGCATTGAGGGTGGGGACAATGGTAGGTTGCTAACCATTGATTCCAGCGTCTGGCAGACAGGGTCATGGGAGGGCTTCGCCCTCCATCGCGGCACAAGGCCGCTCCTACAGGGTTACGCGGTACCTGTAGGAGCGGCCTTGTGCCGCGAAAGGGCCGCACAGCGGCCCTGCTCTTCTGCCCGGCTCCACCTCACGCCTTGCAGAGAAGCAGCCCGATGAAAAAGACCGTCCTGGCCTTCAGCCGCATCACGCCCGCCATGGCCGAACGCCTGCAACAAGACTTCAACGTGATCGTGCCGAACCCGAAACTCGGCGACATCAGCGCCCAGTTCAACGAAGCCCTGCCCGAGGCCCACGGCCTGATCGGTGTCGGTCGCAAACTCGGCCGCGCGCAGCTCGAAGGCGCGGGCAAGCTGGAAGTGGTGTCCAGCGTCTCGGTCGGCTACGACAACTACGACCTGGACTACTTCAACGAACGCGGCATCGCCCTGACCAACACCCCCGACGTGCTCACCGAAAGCACCGCCGACCTGGGCTTTGCCCTGATCATGGGCTGCGCCCGACGCACCGCCGAGCTGGACGCCTGGACCAAGGCCGGCCACTGGCAGGCCACCGTCGGCCCGGCGCAGTTCGGCTGCGATGTGCACGGCAAGAAGCTGGGCATCGTCGGCATGGGCAACATCGGCGCGGCCATCGCCCGTCGTGGCCGCTTCGGTTTCAACATGCAGGTGCTATACACCGGCAACAGCCGCAAGACCGCACTGGAACACGAACTGGGCGCGCAGTTCCGCAGCCTGGACGCACTGCTGGGCGAAGCCGATTTCGTCTGCCTGGTGGTGCCGCTGTCCGAGGCCACCCGCAAGCTGATCGGCGCCCGCGAGCTGCAACTGATGAAGCCCAGCGCGTTCCTGGTCAATATCGCCCGCGGACCGGTGGTGGACGAGGCGGCGTTGGTCGAGGCACTGCAGAATGGCACCATTCGCGGCGCCGGGCTGGATGTGTACGAAAAGGAGCCACTCGCCGATTCGCCGCTGTTCAAGCTGCCCAACGCCTTGACCCTGCCGCACATCGGCTCGGCCACTGCTGAAACCCGCGAGGCCATGGCCAACCGGGCGCTGGACAACCTGCGCGCGGCGTTGCTGGGTGAGCGACCACGGGACCTGGTGAATCCGCAGGTGTGGAAGGGCTGAAGTCTTCATTACACACCCGCCCAGCCAGGTCGGCGCACAGCATTTCGCTGGCATCGATACTGCAAAAATTGATGAACAGGGTCTTGAGAAGGGCTTGGCAGCACAGGTGCCGAGCCTTCGTCACCAAGGGTTCGGCACCTCGGACTCTGAAGGCACCTTCATGATCAGCAGCACCGCGTTATCAACCCGGTAGATCGCAAAGAACCTAGTATCGATCAGTGGCTGGGCGTCGAGCGCCGTTGCCCGCTCGACCATGCTCTTCGGGGCACCAACCACGTTCATCAGGCCAACCCGCGGCATCGTTTCGGTCAACGTCCAGAAGCGGATGTTGAGGATCTTGCGCAACGCCGGCATGGCCTTGAGCGTGCCACTAGCGGCAGGTAGCCACAGGCCCTTGCTGTCCCAGTCATAAAAGTAGATGCGATCAACACCCTGAAGCGCAGGATGGGTTTCGATCGTCGTGGCCAGCGATTGGACAAACGCCCGATGCAGCTCTTTCTGTGCCACCAGCACCCGACCATAAGCGAACGACATCGACAACATCAGCACAAGGGGCAGCAACAGCACCCACCCCAGCCGCGGGTGCATGGTGATCAAGGCCCGCCGCGCCAGGAATGCAAGCAACACCATGGCCGCGCCGCAGCCCATGAGCAAGCGAGCCCCGTGATCGAAATACGCAAGCAAGAGCGCCAGCCCCGGTATCAGGATGAATGATATGGGTAATGACAACAGCACCAACAGCCCCAGCCCGCATTTCTCCAGCAACCTATCGGGTCCGGCCTGCACCTGCTGCAACACCAGCGTGAGGCCGACCACCGCGAGCAGCAGAATGCCGATGGCCAACAAGGCGTTGCCCGGGGTGACCAACAAGGCCAGGTCCTGCACCACCAGCTCCATCCGAGCGAGGATTTCTCCAGGCCAATGGGCATCGATGGGAAGTAGCGCGGTGCGTGGAACGGTGATCAACCGATAGGCCGTCAAGCGATAGATCAGGCAACCTGCCACCAGTTGCGCAAGACGCAACGCCAAGTGCCTGGCGACCGATCTGAAAGCGGCGCCCTTATCGGCCTGGCGCAGTATCTCGATGCAACAGAGGATGGCAAAGACGTTAACAGCGGGCTGGTACAGGCTGAGCGCCGCGGTAATCAGCAGGCCTCCGATCAGACAGCGCCAAAAATCGCTCACCCCAATGGTGATTGCCCATACGCAGACTGCCAAGGACAGCCCCATGGCCGGTCCATCGTACTGGTAGCTGAGGTTCTGCAAGAAGAACGGGCTGAACCAGAGCGGTAATACCACAAGCGTGTCGGCCAGCCCGGGACGCTCGAAATACGTCGCCGTCAGGCTTGCAAAGGCCCTGGCAACAACGACCACCGATAGTAGCAGCGGCAGTGGAAACAGATCCGGCGCCGCCGCGACGCCACCCAACCCCGAATATAACCAGTCGACCAGTACCCGCCCTTGTTCGGCCCATGAAACGGCTTGACCATTGATCTTGCCTGCCAGCATCGAACGCCAGATGTCGTCGAGGTACAGGAAGTCGGCCAGCACCAGCGGCAATACATGAAACCCCATCGCCAACATGAAGGCCAACCACAGCTGGTTCTGCGACAACACCGTGCTTCCTGGCTGGGGGGCCTGCATTTTTTTTAATCCAAGCGGGTGGTGATAAGCCCACTCTCCGCGAATCAATTCTGGTGCGCACCTGGTAAATCTAACAGTTGCACACGGAAGTCACCTGTGGATCCCGAGCACTGGCGCCGGCAGGCTAGGCTTGCGAAACACCAGCACATTCCCAGCCATCACCGCCACCAGGCCCAGCAACGCCGGCGCCGTCCATTGGTAGCCCTCGGCGAACGCCGACACATTCAACGCCACCAGCGGGAACAGTACGGTGCAATAGGCTGCCCGCTCCGGCCCCATGCGTCCGACCAGGGTCAGGTAGGCGGTGAAGGCGATCACCGAGCCCGGGATCACCAGGTACAGCAGCGAGCCGATGTAGCGGGCGCTCCACTCCATGTCGAAGGGGATGCCCTTTGCCAGGCAGTACACCGCCAGCATCGAGGCGCCATAGAGCATGCCCCAGGCATTGGTGGTCATCGGCTTGAGCCCAGCCTTCTGCTGCACGCTGGACAGCATGTTGCCGGCCGAGAAGCACAGCGTGCCGAGCAGGCCCAGCCCCAGGCCGTACAAGGTCTCGCGGCTGGCGGCGTGGTGCGAGAGCTCCGGCCAGAACAGCAGCCCCAGGCCGAGCAGGCCCAAGGCGCCGCCACCGAGCACATTGGCGGCGATCTTCTGGCCGAAGAAGATCCGGGCGTTGATGGCGTTCCACAAGGTGGCGGTGGAGAACACCACGGCGATCAGGCCGGTGGCAACCCACTGGCTGGCGGTAAGGAAGCACATGAAGTTGACGCAGAACAGGCAGAACCCCTGGGCCAGGCACACCAGGTGACCACGCCGGTTCATCGGTTGCAGGCGGCGGGTGAGCAGCAGGAAGGCGAACAGGATCAGCCCGGCCAAGGCGAAGCGGTAGACGATCGACACCGGGATGGCGACCTCGCCCAGCTGCAGTTTCAAGGCGATCCAGGTGGTGCCCCAGATCAGGACGGTGAGCAGGTAGAGCGACAGGTTCATGATGGACTCCCTCGACAGGTATCAGGCCTATCGCGGGGCAAGCCCGCTCCCACAGGGCGCATGCGACCTCGGTGGGAGCGGGCTTGCCCCGCGATGAAAAACCCATGAGCCCAGTGTCTTGCGCCATCGCTGTTCGGCGCTTGCATAAACTTGCGCTTTTCCTCCCCGGCTAGCTGCCATCCCGGCGCTGGCGCAGTACGATGGCCAGCAGAGGAACCGCCCATGCCCCCACTCGATCACCTGCAGGTCTTCAACGTCCTGAACGCCTCGCCCCACGCCCGGCTGGAGCTGAGCGCGCACCTGGGCGACGGGTTGGCGGCAGCCTTGTGGAGCAACCGCGACGATGCCCGCGACTACCAGGCGCCCAGCCATCACACGCTGTCGTGCTACATCGCCGACGGCACCGGCACCTTCCGCCGCCAGCGCCCTGGCGATCGCGGCGCGCCGGACAAGCTGTGCGTCATGCCCGCCGGCCATGAGTCGAACTGGGTGATCAACGGTCCGATCCGCCTGGCCCACCTGTATATCAGCGAGGAACAGTTCGCCCTCGGCTGCACCCGCCTGCTGGACCGCGAGCCCCGGGAGATGCAACTGCGCGAGGCAACTTTCCTCGACGACCCGCAACAGGCCCGGCGCTTTCGCGAGCTGATCGGTCTGGACTGGGCCGAGCCCGGCGAGCGCCTGCTGGCCAGCAGCCTGGCCCACGACATCATCGACCATGCCGTACTCAACCAGGTCGGCCTGCGCCAGGGGCTCAAGCTCAAGGGTGGGCTGGCGCCGCACCAGCGTCGGCAACTGGTGGACTATATCGAGGCCAACCTCGACCAGCCGCTGACGCTGGGGGAGCTGGCGCTGCGCTGCAACTTGTCCGAGTACCACTTCGCGCGGATGTTCCGGGCGAGTTTCGGCCTGCCGCCGCACCAGTACCTGCTGGCCCGGCGGCTGCAGCGGGCGTGCCGGTTGCTGCGCCTGGGTACGTTGCCCCTGGGCGAGGTGGCGTTGTTGTGCGGGTTTGCCAGTGCCAGCCATTTCAGCAACCGGTTCAGGCAGGCGCTGGGGGCGACGCCGGGGGCGTATCGGGCTGCGTTTGCCGGTTGAATCCTGGGGCCGCGCTGCGGCCCATTCGCGGCACGAGGCCGCTCTTACAGGAGACCGCGTACCTCTGTAGGAGCGGCCTCGTGCCGCGAATGGACCGCAACGCGGTCCCGGCGATCTAGAACTCGAAGGTACTCGACAAGCTCACCTGCCGCGCATCCCCCACCGCGACGAAGTACCGGTTCACCGCCGAGCTGTAATACACCTTGTCGAACAAGTTCTTCACGTTCAACTGCAACCGCACCTTGTGCTCGTCCAACTTCGTTTCATAACTGGCAAAGGCATCGGCCACGGTGTACGCCGGCAGGTCGAAATCATTGGTAGCATTCCCCGCACGTTCACCCACATAGCGCGCACCGGCCCCCAGCCTCAGGCGATCGCCACCGAACAGGCTGCCATAGTCATACACCGCCGACAGCGAACCACTGTGCCGGGCGACGTTCTGCAGGCGATTGCCCTTGAGCTGCGGGTCCTTGGTCACCTCGGCGTCGGTGAAGGCGTAGGCGCCGATCAGGCTCCAGCGCTCGCTGAGCTGGCCGGTCAGGTCCAGTTCGACGCCCCGTGAGCGCACTTCGCCCGCGTTGCTGTAGAGAATGGTGCCCGGCTGGGTGTCACCATCGGCCACCAGCACGTTGCGCTTGGTGATGTCGAACAACGCCAAGGTACCGGTCAGCGCCCCCGGCACATCGAGCTTGGCCCCCAGTTCCCACGACTTGCCCTCCTCCGGCGCGATGCCTGAGTCCAGGGTCAGGGTGCGGCCACCGCCGATGCTCAGCGGGGCGATGGTCGAGTTGGGCTTGAACGACTCGCTGTAGCTGCCATAGAACGACAACTGGTCATCGACCTTGTACACCACGCCCGCGTGGGGCACCCAGGTCTGGTCGCTGGTGTCGGTATTGACGTTGAACGGCCGGCCGCGACCGGCGTACTGGTCGTATTGCTGGAAGCGCCCGCCAGCCACCAGGATCCAGTGCTCGTCCAGGTGCCAGGCGTCCTGCAGGAACAGCGAGTCAGTGCGCAGCTTGTCGGTCTGGTCGCTGTCGGTGGCGCGCACGCTGGTGCCTTGCACTTCGCGGTCATACACCGGATTCAGGTAGCTGAAGGTCGAGCGGCTGTTCTGCCGGATCAGGTCGGCGCGGTAGACCTTGCGGTCCTCGTGATCGACCCCCACCACCAGGTCGTGGCGCATGCCCGCCAGCTCGACACTGCCATTGAGGCTGAGGGTGGCGAACTGGTCGCGGCTCAGGGCGCCCAGGGTGCCGTCGATGCTGCGCGCCAGCGTGCCGGCGCTTTCATCCACGCCAGTCACGCGGACCTGGCTGGCGTCGTAGGTCTCGCGGTTGAAGCTGTAGCCGAAGTGCAGTTTCCAGTCGTCGGCCAGGCGATGATCGACCTCCAGGCGGTACAGGTCGGAACGGCCCTCCATGTCGTTGAACGGCTCGTCGAGACGACGGGTGGCGGGAATGTTCAACGGGTGGCCGTCGCTGCCGAAGGCGGTGCCGCGGTCGAACGGATAAAGAAACTCGCGGTGCTCATAGGCCAGCACCACCTGGGTGTCCTCGCCGTACCAGGCCAGCGACGGCGCCACCAGCGACTCGCGGTGCACACCGTAGTTGCGCCAGTAGTCCTCGTCCTCGTGATCGACGATCAGGCGGTAGGCCAAGTTGCTGTCACCCAACGCCCCGGTGCTGTCCAGGCCGCCGCCGCTGCCGTTCTTGCCGCTGCCATAGGTCGAGCCGCGCAGGGTCAGGGCGTTGTACTGCTGCAGTTGCGGGCGCTTGCTGACCACGTTGATTACCCCGCCCGGGTCCTGGATGCCATACAGCAGCGAGGCCGGCCCCTTGAGCACCTCGACCCGCTCGGTGCTGGCGTTGAGGGCGCGGCCCTGCACGATCGGCATGCCGTCGCGCATGATCGAGCCGTCGCGGTTGTCGCCGAAGCCGCGCTTCATTACGGTGTCGGCGGTGCCGCCGAAATTGTTGCCCTGGGTGATGCCGCTGACGTTGTACAGGGCGTCGTCCAGGTTGCGCGGCGCCTGGTCGCGGATCACCTGGGTCGGGACCACGTTGACGGCCTGGGGGATGTCCAGCGTCGCGCCCTGGCCGCGCATGATCGAGGCACTGGCCGGTGGCTGGTAGCTGTAGTCGTCCAGCTGCGAATTGATGGTGGTGGCCTGCAGGTTCAGCGCGCCGGAGCTGTCGATCGGCTCCAGGGTCAGGGTGCGGGCGTCGATCCGGCGCCAAGCCAGGCCCGAGTTGCCTAGCAACTGCTGCAGCGCCTGGTCGGTGTCGAAGGTGCCGTTCAACGCCGGGGCCTGCACGTCCGGCAGGGCCAGGGTGTAGACCACGCTCTGCCCGGTCGCGCGGCTGAAGGCGTTGAGCGCCTGGGCCAGCGGCTGGCTCGGCTGGGCGAAGCTGTAGACCTGGCTCTGCTGCGCGGCCTGGGCCTGGGGCACAATGCCGATAGCGGGCAGGGAGCAGAGGCCGAACCAGAGCGGGACGCAACGCGGGGTGAACTTCATGGACGCGGACCTGTGAGAGGGATGATCGTTTGCGAATGAATCGCACTTCCACTCACTACACGGATGCCGAGGGGGGATACCTCATCACCTGATCGAAAAATTTTTGCTGCACCGACGTCTTCGCGAGGCAAGCCCGCTCCTACAAGGACCGCGTAAGCCTCGCGATGGCGTCGGAACAGGTCAACGCAATACGGTCAGCCGCCCCAGCACCGTTTGCCGCGAGAAGCCCAGCACCTTGCCCAGCGAATCCAGCGCCGCCAAAGGTTCCGCCACCGGGAAGCTGCCACTGACCCTGCGCTGTCCAAGCTCACCGTCGAGCAACAGGATCCGCCCAGGGTAGTAACGCCCTAGGTCCTCGATCACCTGCGCCAACGGCACCTGGTAATAGTTCAGCCAGCCCTGGCGCCAGGCCAGGCGGTTGTCGCTGTCCACCGCCTCGACCCCACCGGCCACGCCGCCGGCATAGGTCAGTTGCTGGTTGGCCGTCAGCTCGCGGGCCGCCTGCCCTTCGGCCGCCGTCACCGCCACCCGTCCGCTGCGCACGGTGACCTGGGCGCCCTCGCCCTGCCCACGCACCTCGAACTGGGTCCCCAACACCCGCACTTCACCGCCCTGGGCATCCACCAGGAACGGTTCGCCGGTATGGGTCACCTCGAAGAACGCGGCGCCGCGCAGCAACCGCACGCGCCGTTCGCCCTGGGCGAAATCCACCGCCACAGCAGTGCCGGCATCCAGGGTCAGGCGCGAACGGTCGGCCAGGGTCACCTGCCGTACCTGCGCGCCGCTGGAGTAGTCGGCACGCAGGTCCTGCAGCCAGAACTGCGGCTGCCAGCCCGCCGCGCATCCCAGTGCCAGCACAAGACACGCCGCCACCGCCAGGCCGCGCCACGGCCGCTTGCGCGCGGGTCGGCGCATGGCGTCCAGGTACTGTTGCAGGCCCTCTCGCTCCTCGACCGCCAGCCGCGCCGCCGGAGCCTCGCTCAGGCGCCACAGCGCCTGGGCCTCGGCATAGGCCTGGCGATGAGCCGGACTCTCCAGCAACCAACGCTTGAACGCCGCGCCCTCGGCTTGCGCCGGCTGCTGCTGGATGCGCCCCAGCCAGCGCAGGGCAGCCTGGGACTGGGCGGCAGTGATCGGCTGTTCAAGACTCATCGACGGGCGCTCCCTGGCCGGCGCAGTGGGGAGGCGGGTTCGGCGACGCTCGCCTTGCACGCTTCGAGGGCGCGCATCATATGCTTTTCCACCGCGCTCTGGGACAACTGCATGGCCTTGGCGATCTCGCCGTAGGTGCAGCCATGGATGCGGTTGAGCAGGAAGATCTGCCGCGTGCGCTCGGGCAACGCCCGCAGGGCCGTCTCGATACGCTGTAGGTCGTGGTCAACCTCCAGGGCCTGCTCGGGAGCCTGGGCGCCCTGCGGCTCGTCGGGGTCGTGCAGGCCTTCGGCGGCCCGGTCGCGACTGCCCTCGCTGCGCAGGTAATCGATGGCCAGGTTGCTGGCGCTGCGCAGCAGGTAGGTGTCGAGCGCCTCGACCTTCACCTCGGGGCGCCGCCAGAAACGCAGGAACAGGTCCTGGACCAGGTCCGACGCCGTGGCGCGGCAGCCGACGCGCCGGCTGACCAGCGCCTCCATGCGCGCGCGCTGGGCCAGGAACACCTGGAGAAAACGCGCCCGACCGCCGCCGGCTTCGGAGTCGCTCAAGGACCTAGACCGCCAGCACGGCCAGCAGCGGCCCGAGCACCAGGCTGGCGAGCGCCGCCCCGAGCAGCAGGCGCGGCTGGTACGGCAGGCCGAACACCCACAGGGTCACCCCGGCCATCAGCACGGCGATCCATTCCACCAGGCCCAGGGCCCAGCCGCGCCCGTGCACGGCGAAGATCAACGACAGCAGCAGAAAGGCCCAGCCCGCGACCTTCAAGGCTCGCAGTTGCCGGCCCGTGGGCTTGCGCCCGAGCAGGTCGTTGAAGTGTTTTTCCATGGCCAGGCACAGGCCGGCGAAACCGGCGAAGCCCATCAGCGCGACACCCAGCATCAGCTCGCCTCCACGGTCTTGGCGGCGCGTGGCGCACGCTTGGCGACCGGCTTGGGCGCACGCAGCATCTTGCTGGCAGCCCAGGCCAGGAACAGGCCGGTGGCCAGCGCCGTCAGGTCGAAACCGGCCATCGCCCAGTCACCTGCGGCGATGGAGTGGTCCAGGCCTTTGTCGGTGGTCAGCGCGTTGAGCACCGGCAGCAAGGCGAACGCCAGTGCCCCCAGGGTCAGTTGCTCGCCCCAGGCACGGCGCCCGCTGCGCAACATGGCGTGGAGCAATGACGCGCCCCAGGCCAGGAAGAAAACGTTGATCTCCCAATCGGCCCGTCCGGCCATGGCCGTCGGCAGCAGGCGGTTGGCCCAGAAGAACGCCGCCACGCCCAGCAACAGGCCGCTCATGCTGGCGATGTTCAGCACTTCGACCAGGCGCAGCTCGCCGGGCAGGCGCTCGCTCTTGGCATGCTTGAGCTGACGCTTGCCCAGCCACATCACCAGCCCCGTGCCGATCACCGCCGTGCCGGCCACGCCGAAGGCGAAGTACAGCCAGCGCAGCCAGGGCCCGGCGAAATTGCCCATGTGCAGGCCGACGAAGGTGAAGGAGGTGGTCATCGCGGCACTTTCCGGCGCGCCACGGCGCAGCAGTTCGCCACTGACGCCATCGAAGGTCCAGGTGGCGCTGCGCTGGTAGGCGACGCTGTCGGCCGAAGCGCGGGTAAAGGTGACCCGGGCGTTGCGGTCGCCGGGATTGTGAACCTGGATGTAGCCCATGCGCGCGCCCGGCGCCTGTGCCTGGACCTTGGCGTAAAGCTCGCCCAGTGGCGCCAGCGGCGCGGCCTGGGCCGCCGCCTCGGGCACCTCGTCGCGGCCGAACACATCGTTGAAGTAGCCGCTGCTGTCGCCGTAGCTGGCCAGGATGCTGGCCGGCATGACCATGTACATGAAGATCACCAGGCTGCTGTAGCTGATCATCAGGTGGAACGGCAGCACCAGCACGCCGATGGCGTTATGGCCGTCGAGCCAGGAGCGCTGGCCCTTGCCCGGGCGGAAGGTGAAGAACTCCTTGAAGATCTTCTTGTGGGTGATGATTCCGGTGACCAGGCCCAGCAGCATGATGAAGGCGCAGAAGGTCGACAGCCAGCGGCCCCAGGGGTGAGGCATCTGCAGTTGGAAGTGAAAGCGGTAGAAGAACTCGCCGCCACGGCTGTCGCGGGCCTCGACCGTTTCGCCGGTACGCGCGTCGAGGTCCTTGTCGGTGAAACCTCGACGCCCGCCGCCGTTCGGGTCGCGCCAGCTGACGCTCAGCGCCGCCTCGCGCTCGCTGGGCAGGCGGATGAACCAGGTGCTGGCGTGGCCGGCATTGGTTTCGAGGTAACGCTGGGCCAGGCCGAGGCTGCTCACCGGGTCGAGCGGATGACTCTGCACCTCGGGCTGGGTCCAGTGGCTGATCTCTTCCTTGAAGTACGACAGCGTCCCGGTAAGGAAGATGGCGAACAGCAGCCAGCCGAAGATCAGGCCGGTCCAGGTGTGCAGCCAGGCCATGGCCTGGCGGAAGCCTTCTTTCATGGCAGGTTCATCCAGTAGGCCAGTGCATTGATCAGCCCCAGCGCCAGGCTTGGCAACAGCACGCCCAGCCAGGCGCGCCAGGCGCTGCGGCAGGCGAAGCACCAGATGAAGGCGATCAGGTAGAAGACGAACGACAGCATCATCCCGGTCATCGTCGCGTCGGCCTGGGTCATCGGCGCAAGCAAGGTGATGCAGACACTGGCCATCGACGCCAGCAGGTAACCGCCCAGCAACGCGGCCAGGCTGCGTGAAGTCACGGCCAGGCGGTAGCTCAGGGGAAGGCCGGCGGCTTTGCTCTTCATGGCGAGGGTCCGGGAATTGGGGCTGCAATACTAATGATTTCAATTCTCATAAGCAAAGCATGCCGGCGCGAGCGGTTGGCGTGCCTTGCGTCGGCGGCGATTGCCGAACACCGACGGCAGGAATACAATGCGAACAATTCTTACTTCCAGTTGCGCTTTCTGGCGCCGGAGTCGTATCGGTGTCCAGTGCCCTCTCTTCCACCGTCGAAGGCCTCTACCACGCCCATCACAGTTGGCTGACCGGCTGGCTGCGACGACGCCTGGGCTGCCCGCAGAGTGCCGCCGACCTGGCCCAGGACACCTACATGCGCCTGCTCCAGGCCCGCGAGGCGCCGCAGCTGATCGAACCCCGTGCCTTCCTCACCACCGTGGCCAAGCGCGTGCTGTGCAACCACTTCCGCCGCCAGGAGCTGGAGCGCGCCTACCTCGAGGCCCTGGCCCAGCTGCCCGAGCAGGTGGCCCCCAGCGAGGAAGACAAAGCCATCATCCTCGACACCCTGCTCGAACTCGACCGCCTCCTCGATAGCCTGCCGCCGCTGGTCAAGCGCGCCTTCCTGCTGGCCCAGGTCGATGGCCTGGGTCAGGGCGAGATCGCCCGCGAGCTGGGCATTTCCCTGGCGACGGTCAAGCGCTATCTGCACAAGGCGGCCTTGCGCTGTTATTTCACCCTGTGAATCCTACCTTTCGAGGTTTTGCGATTTTTTGGATATGAACGCTCCAATTCAAGATTGCTGGGGCTGCTTTGCA